>DASSWD010000224.1:0-2563 GCA_035705335.1 Marinobacter sp.
ATCTACGAGCAGCCCCGGGTGATCAAAGCCACCATGGAAGGTCGCCTGACCGACAGCCGCGTGCTGGAGCAGGCCCTGGGCACCGATGCCGCCAACCTGCTGGAGAACGTTCGTCACGTGCAGATCATCGCCTGCGGCACCTCCTACCACGCCGGAATGGTGGCCCGTTACTGGATTGAAGACCTGGCCGGCGTACCCTGTTCCGTGGAAGTGGCCTCGGAATTCCGCTACCGCAAGCATGTAATCCAGCCGGATACCCTGTTCCTGTGCATTTCCCAGTCCGGCGAAACCGCCGATACCCTCGCCGCCCTGCGCCAGGCCAAGAAAGCCGGATTTCGGGCGGCGCTGGCGATCTGCAACGTGCCGGGCAGCTCCCTGGTGCGGGAGTCCGATCTCGTCATCATGACCCAGGCGGGTCCGGAAATCGGTGTGGCGTCCACCAAGGCGTTCACCACCCAGCTGACCGCGCTGCTGATCTTCACCCTCGCCCTGGCGCGCCACAACGGCCTGAGCGCCGAACGCGAAGCCGAGATCGTACAGGCCATTCACCAGCTGCCGAAGCAGGTCAGTGATGTGCTGGCACTGAACAGCGAGATTGAGGAAATGTCCAAGGCCTTCATGGACAAGAACCACAGCCTGTTCCTGGGCCGAGGTTCGCAGTTCCCGGTGGCCATGGAGGGAGCACTCAAGCTCAAGGAAATCTCCTACATTCACGCCGAAGCCTACCCGGCCGGTGAGCTCAAGCACGGCCCGCTGGCGCTGGTGGACAGCGAGATGCCGGTGGTCACTGTGGCCCCGAACAACGACCTGGTGGAGAAACTCAAATCCAATCTGGAAGAAGTCCGTGCCCGGGGCGGCGAGCTGTTCGTGTTTGCCGACAAGGCGGCGGATGTGAAAGCCGAGGACGGCATCCACGTGATGCACATTCCGTCGGTGCATCCGATCACCGCGCCCATCGTCTACACCGTGCCGCTGCAGTTGCTGTCTTACCACGTGGCCGTGCTCAAGGGCACCGACGTGGACCAGCCGCGCAACCTGGCCAAGAGTGTGACCGTGGAGTAACGGCGGTTAGCGCCATGGACTCATCGCTGCCATGAACATCAAAGCCCTGGAAACCTTCTACTGGATTGCCAAGCTGGGCAGTTTCCGGGCGGCGGCGAAGAAACTCTACGCTACCCAACCCTCGATTTCCGCCCGGATTTCCGGGCTGGAAGACGAGCTCGGCATCGAGCTGTTCGACCGTTCCGGACGTAAGGCCGTACTCACCGCCAAAGGCCGGCAACTGCTGGGCTACGCCGAAAAAATGCTCCAGGTGCACGGGGAGATTCTGGAAACCCTGGGGCGCCCGGAGGCCATTCAGGGCACCATCCGCATCGGCGTCTCCGAAACCATCGCTTTCACCTGGCTGCCGGTGCTGATTGAACGCATCCGCGAAACCTACCCGGCGATCAATCTGGAACTGGACATCGACATCTCGGTGAACCTGGCGGACAAACTGCTGCACCGCGACATCGACATCGCCTTTTTCATCGGAGAGGTGCACCACGAGGGTTTCGTCACCCGGCCGTTCTGCCGGTATTCGGCGGTGTGGGTGGTCAGGCCGGACCTGCCCCTGCCCGCCGAGCCTCTGAGCCTGACCGACCTGGCCGGGCTGCCCATCATCACTTACCCACGCATGAGCGAACCCCACGCCAACATCCGGTCTCTGGTGCATCCGGTGGGCAAGCCCGCCCAGATTCATTCCAGCTCATCGCTGTCGACCATCATCCGGATGACGGTCGACGGCATCGGCGTCAGCGCCTTGCCCCGGGAGATCATCGCCGCCGAGCTAAAAGCTGGAAAACTGAGGGAATTTCAGGTCGAGGCGGAGCTGCCGGACCTGGTGTTCAACATGGCCTACAGCACCGCGCCGGGGGAAACCGTGGTGCGGGCCGTTGCCGAGTTGTCTCTGGCGATGGTTGCCGAAGAAGACCAGCTGGGCGACTGATCGAATTTTTCTATCTAAATAGATCTTAAATATCGATTTGAATTGATCACTAATTTTGCCTTAACTTGAGATCATCACTTAATAAGGCGAAAAAATGATCAGCTCCCAGGCTTCTCACCCCTACACCCGCCCGCAGGCTGTGCGCCTGGGTGCTCGCCACGGCCAGTTGACCGGCCCTACGGCCGGGCTTGCCAACGGTTTTGTCCAGGTCAATCTGGTGATCCTGCCCGAGGCCCAGGCCAACGGATTTCTGCGCTTTTGCCAGGCCAACCCGAAACCCTGCCCGCTGATCGCGGTGAGTGAGCCGGGCGACCGCAGCTGCCAGCTGCTGGCCGAAGATCTCGACATTGCCAGGGATGTGCCGTCTTACTGCTGGTACCGGGATGGCGAACTGGTGGCACGCCCGCAGGATGTTTCAGACCTGTGGCGGGACGACCTTGTGACCTTTGCCCTTGGCTGTTCCTTCAGCTTCGAGCACGCCCTGCTGCAGAACGGCTTGCCGGTGCGGCACATCCAGCACGGCCGCAACGTGCCCATGTACCGCACCTCGCTACCGCTGGTCTCCGCCGGCGGTTT
>DASSWD010000225.1:0-19914 GCA_035705335.1 Marinobacter sp.
TTTGAAATTCACGGATGCTGTAAGCGGTCACCACAGCGAACAGAATCAGC
The DNA here is from genome assembly GCA_035705335.1 of Marinobacter sp. Classification (GTDB taxonomy): domain Bacteria; phylum Pseudomonadota; class Gammaproteobacteria; order Pseudomonadales; family Oleiphilaceae; genus Marinobacter. Next base: position 51 of record DASSWD010000225.1, read on the forward strand.
ACAAAGACAGGGGCCAGCAGCAATTTGCCGGTGATGCCCAGTTTGCGCTCAAGCGAGGATTGGTGTGTTGTCACGGTTGTGGACCTTTATCTAAAAAAAGCGTGGCGGGTCGTTGTTGTTAAACGGTTATCGGAGAATTTTCAGATTTCTTGAGGGTAAAGTAAGCCGCTCTGGCTAAACCACTCATCTGGTGTTTACTTTTGAAACCCGCCACCCGGACCCAATGGAGGCCATCCATGACGCCTGACAGTCTCTCGGAGAAACGCCGACGGTTCCTTGAACTCCATCAATCCGGGTGTTTCGTCATGCCTAACCCCTGGGATATCGGCAGCGCCAGATTACTGGAAAGCCTTGGCTTTCCTGCACTGGCAACCACCAGTTCCGGTTATGCCTGGTCTCAGGGCCAGGCGGATGGGCAGGTGTCCCGAACGGCCACCCTTGAGCACCTGCGGACGCTGGTCAACGCGACCGGTCTGCCTGTAAACGCCGACTTTGAGGCCGGCTTTGCCGAGACGCCGCAAGGCGTCGCTGAAAGCGTTCGCCTTGCGGTTGATACCGGCGTCGCAGGCCTGTCTATCGAAGACTCCACCGGCGATTCGAGCCAACCGCTGCATAGCATTGACGAATCCGTAGAACGTATACGTGCTGCGCGCCACGCAATCGATGAGAGTGGCCAGCAGGTGGTGCTCGTGGGCCGGGCGGAAAACTTTTTTATTGGCCGCCCGGATCTCGACGACACCATCGCCCGGTTGACGGCTTACGCTGAGGCAGGCGCCGATTGCCTGTATGCACCGGGCATCAAATCTCGCGAGCAGATTCGCGCTGTGGTGGCGGCGGTTGCTCCGAAGCCGGTAAACGTGCTGATTGGCTGGGACAGCGACATCACCGTCCAGGAACTTGCCGACATGGGTGTACGGCGGGTCAGCTTGGGCGGGGCACTGGCGCGAGCGGCCTGGGGTGGTTTTCTGCAGGCCGCCCGCGCGCTGGCGCAAGAAGGACGGTTTGATGGCTTTGGCAGTGCGCCGACGGGGGCAGAGCTGAACGGGCTGTTTCGCCACTAGCCGGGTAACGGGGCATATTCCTCCTCATCACCCGGGACCACTGGAAACCTGCGAGCATGCCAGTCATTTCTCGCCTCGGTGATTCGCTCCTGCCGGCTGGAGACAAAGTTCCAGTCGATAAAGCGCTTGCCCACCGATGTACCGCCAATCAGGGCCAGACGGGTAGGCTCGATGGCCTCAACGGTCACGCCGGCGTCCGGGGAAAGTACCGCCATGGCGAATTCCGGCAGTTCGGTTTCGGAGGCTTTTGCTTTTCCGCTGGCGATGTACAAGCCCCGTTCCTCGGCATCCGGCAGGGTCAATGTTTGCCCGGGCTTCAGCCAGGCTTCAAGGTAGAGTGTTTCGGCGAATACCCTGACCGGAGATGAGACACCGAAGGCCGATCCCATCAAGACCCGCACCGGCACATCACCCACTGTGATGGCGGGAATCGTATGGTCTGGATAATGGTGAAACGCCGGCTCCATATCCTCATCGGCTTCTGGCAGTGCCAGCCATAACTGCAAGCCATGGAGCGTGTGATCCGTGGCGGTGACTTCCTGCCGCTCCCGCTCGGAATGCACTATGCCACGGCCGGCGATCATCAGGTTGATGTCGCCGGGGCGAATCGGTTGCAGGCTGCCCAGCGAATCCCGATGCAGGATTTCCCCTTCGAACAGGTAGGTAACGGTAGCCAGCCCGATATGCGGGTGAGGGCGCACGTTAATGCCTTCTCCGGCGGGGAAATGTGCAGGGCCCATGTGGTCAAAAAAGATCCAGGGTCCGATCATTTTCTGACCGACGACAGGCAACACCCGGCGCACTGAAAAGCCTTCAAGGTCACGTATCCTCGGCTGGATCAGCCGGATAATGGCACCGCAGGCATCGGTCAGGGTGCAATCCAGTTCTGTTTCGGTGGCGGGATTGCTCATAGGGGCTCCAATTGAAAAAATAGCAAGGCCATGAGCTGATCTTAATCAACCCAGAACGCCGTTGGTTAACTATACTAGTTCAAGGCCCACGCCGCTCTGTACGGAAAAAGACCGACCAAACACAACAACGTTCCGTCACCTGAGGCCGTTACTATGTCCTACCGGGATCACTTGAGCGCCTCAGAGGTGAGATCCATCGCACTGACACTGCTGCTCTCCCTGCTGGCGTGTGCTGGCAACGCGCTTGCCGTCAGTCTGGCCTATGGTGTTGATCTGATCTTTGGGACTATTTTCGTCCTCGTTGCCATTTCCTACCTGGGCCCAAGGGCATCGATGATCGTTGCACTATCGGGCGGGCTCTACACCTGGACCATGTGGGGGCACGGCTACGCGGCTGCCGTGTTTGCGGCTGAGGCAGCCTTTGTTTTCTGGGCTCATCGCCGGTTACATAAATCATTGTTGCTTGCCGACGGTCTGTTTTGGGTCTGCTTCGGCGCGCCGGTCACACTGCTGTATTTAAATCAGTTGATCGGACTGTCGCTTGAGTCTTCTTCTCTCATTGCGCTCAAGCAGTTTATTAACGCGACGTTCAATGTGCTTCTGGCCAGTCTCATCGTGGTGCTGGTTAACAGCCTTCGGGGCACCTTCTCGGCCTTTTACCTGGGGCGCAGGCAGATCCGGGACATCCTGTTCCACTCGATGGTTGCACTTACTCTGGGCGCCGGAACCCTTCCCATCATCCAGTCCGGAAAGACCGACGAGCGAAACACTCAGGAACGGTTGGAAGCCACACTGTCAGGCCCTTTAAACCATCTTTCCACAGAGCTTGAGCTTACCCCGCGAACCGCAGCGGAGGTGCTGGGAGAGTTCGCAGCGCGGCCCAGGACAGACCGGTCACTCTCTTTTGCAGTGATGGATCTGAACGGTGTCGTTGTGGCGAGTGCAGGGGACCCATGGACCGGCTCGCCGAGCCAGATGCCAGAGAATGTGCGAGCCCAGGAACTCGTGTTTCTGCCACCTGATGGCGATTTGTCGTTTGTGCAGGCGCTTCGGCAGGGCAGGTATCAGATGGCCCAGGCTGTGGATTATGACCAGCCGTTGTGGGTATTCGTACAGATACCTGCCGGGCCCTACGCTGAGGCATTAGCGGATGCCACCTTCAGGTTATTGTTACTGCTCGGAGCTTTGTTGGTTGCCGCCATCGTCACATCGCACTTACTGAGTCGGGTACTGACAGCACCCATGTGGAGAATGTCAGCGGCGTTGAACAGCTCGAACAATGGCATTGTGATCACCAACCTTGCCGGTGAGGTTGAGTGGATCAACTACGGCTTCACAAGAATTACCGGCTATTCCCTGGCCGATATGAAAGGTAAAAAGCCAGGGGCTGTGCTCCAGGGCACTGACACCGACCCAGCGACCATTGCCACTATCCGCGAGGCGCTGGCTGAGAATCGAAAGTTTGATGTTCAGCTCATCAACTACGACCGGAACGGATCCCCGTACTGGGTGCACATCAACGGCGAGCCCATGCTGGGCGAAAACGGTCGGCTGGAAGGGTACATCGCCATAGAAACCGACGTGACTGAACGGCGAAAGATCAAGGAGGTCGAGCTGTTCGGGCGTGAGGCGTTAGAGAAAATCGCAAAAAAGGAACCGCTGGAGGCCATCTATAACGCCATTCTCGCGGGCGTTGAATCGATAATACCGGTACGCTGCATCATTGAATTGGGCGGCTCTGACTGCGAAAACAACAGTTATTTGCCAAAAGCCTGTTTCGTCAACACCAACCGGGGCAGCATCATTTCTTTCGGTGAGCATGACCTTCAAACCACGCCGATCGTGAATTCAGCAGGCGGTCGTCTTGGCACCCTGCGAATCATGAGTGAGCCGCATCGCTATCGGGCCGGCTGGGAAATAGAGCTTGGCGCCCGTGCATCCCAGTTGATAGGAATAGCCACCGAGCGTTTCTGGTCCGACCGGCGGCTACAGGAAACCGCGAGTGTCTTCCGATGCGTCGATCAGGGCATTTTTATCACCGATGCCGACTTTGTGATCGTTGATGTGAATGCGGCGTTTGGGACCATCACCGGCTATCAGGGAAGGGAGGTTGTCGGGCAGAAGGCTGACCAGATACTAGCCAGCCAAGGTGCTGGCATCCTGACACCAAGCGTTATCAGCGCCCTGGATTGGTTTGGACAGTGGCAGGGCGAGACTGGGTTTACAGCTCACCAGGGCCATCGGGTTCACCTTGGTTTGAGCATCAGTGCCATTCTCGATGAGCGCAAACAGGTCAGTGGCTACATTTTCCTGATCAGCGACATCACTGAGCTCAAAGATTATCAGCGGCAGTTGGAGAGCATGGCACACTTTGACGCACTGACCGGCCTGCCGAACCGGGTGCTGCTGGGTGACCGTCTGGACCAGGCCATGCGCAAAGCCGACCGACACCGGAAACAGCTTGCGGTGCTGTTCATCGATCTGGACGGTTTCAAAAAAATAAACGATACCCTTGGCCACGAGGGTGGAGATGAGCTGTTGAAAATTGTCACCAGCCGCATATCCAGTGAACTGCGTGACACCGATACATTTGCACGGTTTGGCGGTGACGAATTCATCGTGGTTCTGCCAGAGCTGTCGGAAAATGATGCCGTGGATGATGTGGTCCGTCGGATTCTACTGGCGGTTGGTCGGCAAACCGAACTGGCTGGGCGCCCGGTCGAGGTGACAGCCAGCATCGGCGTGACCTTCTACCCGCAGAAAGAGGCACTGGACGCTGACCAACTGCTCAGACAGGCCGACCAGGCCATGTACGCGGCCAAGCAGCGTGGGCGCAACGGCTTCCAATACTTCGACACAGATAACGACGAGGCCGTCCGGCAACTGCACGGAGTGGTTGCAGAGATACGCGCAGCGCTGGAGAAAGATGAGTTCGTTCTGTTCTATCAGCCAAAAGTTAATCTACAAACGGGCGATATTGTGGGAGCCGAAGCGCTGATCCGGTGGAATCACCCCACAAGGGGCGTCACGCCGCCCAATGAATTTCTGCCGATGGTCGAGAGCCATATCCTGAGCGTCGACATCGGCGAGTGGGTGCTGCACGCCGCCCTGTCACAGATGGCACGATGGCAGCAGCTGGGGCCCTGCATTCCGGTGAGCGTGAACATCAATTCACTGCATCTGAGACAGCACAATTTTGCGCGTCGGCTGAATGAAATCCTTCAGCAACACCCCTCGGTATCGTCACAACATCTGGAACTGGAAATTGTTGAAACGTCAGCACTGGAGAACCTCGAAACGGTTTCCGGGCTTATACGTGAGTGCCAGGCCCTGGGCGTGACATTCTCATTGGACGATTTCGGAACCGGCTTTTCGTCACTGTCATACTTGCGGCGCTTGCCGGTTCAGAAGCTCAAAATCGACATGAGTTTTGTGCGAGGCATGCTGGTAGACGCGAACGATTTTGCCATTGTTGAGGGCGTTCTCGGCCTGGCACGATCGTTTGGGCTGGAAGTGATAGCAGAGGGTGTCGAGACCCCAGAGCACAGCGCGCGGTTGATTGAGATTGGGTGCTTCTTCGGTCAGGGCTACGGCATTGCTAGACCGATGCCTGGGGAGTCCCTGCCGACGTGGGCAAAAAACTGGACCTCATCCAAACAACCGGTGGGTGAGGCCCGATCCGTTACCCCCTCGGAGCAGAGTAGCTCTGAATGAGGTTTGCGTAGTGGGGCAGGTGGCTAGCCGGAAGGCCGCCCAGGAGATCATCGAGCGTTCCCGCGCATAGCCCGCGACATGCTACAGCATTGAAAGACCTCGGGATGTCTTCCAACCCGGGGCACCGGTGATTTCAGATCAAGATCTGAGCTTTTGCAGAGATTTCGAGAAAATGGGTGTCAGATCTCCGGGCTTATAGGCACCAGCGTCTCTTCCAAACGCAACACTCAGGCGATTCCAGCCATTGATCGCGACCACACCAAGGGTAATGCGCACCATCTGTTTAGCGCTGAAGTGCTTCGCCAATTCCTCGTACTCCGGTTGCAAATCGCCCGCAGCATGAAGTTTCGTTAGTACCTCCGTCCAGGCCAGCGCCGCACGCTCTGCCTCTGTGTAGACATTGGCTTCCCGCCATGTGGCCAAAAGGTATCCACGGGCGCGGTCTTCCCCCAGTGCCTCAAGATCCTTGGTGTGCATATCAACACAGTAGGCGCACCCGTTCAGTTGGGACGCGCGCAGCTCGATTAAAAGCAACAGGGCGGGATCAATCCCGCATTCGTGGAGGTAGCCGCTTAAACCTGACAAGGCGGTGAGGGGCTCCGGGTCTGCATGTTTCAGGTAATCCAGGCGAATGGTCATCACTTTTGCTCCTATGTCGTGAAAAGGGGTTATTCACCATTAAGGACGTTTGGCTGGTGCAGGCTGTGACATCCCACAAAAAAATATTACATTGACGTAATGTATGTCACATGGCCGGGTCCGAAAGCGTCTTAAGAGAAAAGCGATGTGTTCGGGAAGAAGCGATGCCAGATAAAAACGAAGTGTTCCAAGGAGCACGGCCGAAACTGTTTGGCCTGGCCTATCGAATGGTGGGCACAAGAATGGACGCCGAGGACCTGATTCAGGATGCCTGGGAGCGATGGCACGCTACCGACGTCACCTCGGTTGAGGATCCCGAGGCCTGGTTAACCACCGTCGTTACCAGGCTCGGCATTGACCGCCAGCGCCGGTTGCGTTCGCGCCGGGAGGACTACCCGGGCCCATGGTTGCCAGAGCCGCTGGTGATGAATGCGGGTGCCAAGAGTTCTGACGACATTATGGAGCTTGCCGGTGATCTTTCGATGGCATTTCTTGTTGCCATGGAATGCCTGGGCCCCGATGAGCGTGCGGCGTTTATCCTCCGGGAAGTGTTCGACTACACCTACAACGAAATCGCCGAGGTTATTGGGAAAACGCCCATCGCCAGCCGAAAACTGGTCAGCCGTGCGAGAGCGAGGGTGCGCGAGGAACGTCCGCATTATTCCGTTACACCGGAGCAGGAGCGGCACGTGGCTAAAAAATTTGCCGACGCACTGATGGGCGAAGATCAGGATGGATTTGTCCGACTGATGGCAGAACAGGTCCGCTGGGTGGCTGATGGTGGCGGTAACGCCAACGCCGCGTCGCGGGTGGTTGAGGGAATCCGGGCAACATCACGCCTGGCCATGGGAATTGCTCGCCAATGGGGTGATCGCCTGGAAGCGACGGTAGAGGTTGTGAACGGAAAACCGGGTGTTGTTCTCTGGCTGGATAGTCAGATTCAGGCCGCAATCGAACTGGAAACCGATGGTGAACACGTCATCGGCATTTATTCCGTCGTTAACCCGGACAAACTCATTGGTATTTCGATGTAAAAGAGGATCGTGCAATGGACGAATTATTCGCATTAGGAAAGCGTGTTCTTGAAAACCAGCCATTCAGTGCCTGGCTGGAAACACAGCTGGAGGTATTTGAGGCTGGAACGGCGGTACTGGTTCTGCCGGTTCGATATGAGCTGACACAACAACACGGCTTTGTTCACGGCGGCGTTGTCAGTTACCTGGCCGATAACGCGCTGACCTTTGCCGGTGGGTCAGTGCTGGGCGATTCGGTCACCTCGGAGTACAAGATCAACTACCTTCGGCCCGCAATTGGCACAAAGCTGGTGGCCACCGCCAGGGTCGTCTCATCCGGGCTCACCCAGGCCGTCTGCCAGTGCACTGTGTCTGCCATCAGCGAGGAAGGTGAGAAAACGGTTGCGGTTGCCCAGGGCACTATCATCCGTGTCGAGCCCCGGGAAAAGTAGAGCCCGGGCGCACGTGTACAGCTCTCAGGTGAATAATCACCGATCAACATTTCTGGAGACACACCATGGATTTTCTCAGCGCGTTACAGTGGCGGTACGCTGCCAAACGCATGTCCGGTGACGCTATTCCCGAGGATGTGCTCGCACGGATTCTGGCTGCGACCCGACTGGCACCGTCGTCGTTCGGCCTCCAGCCATACACCGTAAAGTTGATCAGTGATGGCGACAGGCTGGCACGGATCTATCAGGACGCCGCACCTCAGCCTCAGGTCCGGGAATGCTCACACTTGCTGGTATTCGCCGTTGAGACCGACCTGAACGATTCAACGGTGGACAGGTATATACAGCTCATTGCCAGTGAGCGAAAGCAGGAGGTGACCGCTCTGGAGGGGTTCTCGAAGACGATCAAGGATACCCTGAGCGGCTTCTCCACTGAGGCGCAGAAACGTGAATGGGCAGCCAGACAGGCCTATATTGCCCTGGGGTTTACCCTCGCCGCTGCGGCCGTTGAGCGGATTGATGCATCGCCGATGGAAGGCTTCGATCCCGTCGCTCTGGATCAGGTACTTGGGCTGCCAGAGGACCACCTCGCCAGTGTTGTTATCGTTGCTCTGGGCTACCGGGACCCAGCCAAAGACGCACTGTCGCAGATGTCCAAAGTTCGAAAATCTCACTCGCGCCTGTTTCAGACAGCGTGAACCGTTGAAGCATTGAATATCTGGTCAGTGGTCACATCATGAAAGATCGATTCCCGGCCGCGCCTTATCAGCCTGACCTGAAGGCTGCATTTCTGTTGCTCGGCGTCGGTGTGCTGGTTGCGCTGATGCTGCCACTCTCCAGAACGGCCATGAACAATGGCATCACGCCGCTGGCTTATGCGTTCTGGCAGGCGCTGGGGGGTGGAGTCGTGCTGGCTGCGATACTTCGCAGGCGTTCGTCGTTTCGGGTGTCCAGCCAACTGGTCCGTTATTTCGGTTTCAGTGGGCTCACGGCGATTGCAGTTCCCAATGGCGTCGCGTTTGCTGTGGTCTCTGAGGTGGGCGCAGGGCTGACCGCAACGTTGTACGCGTTGCCATCGCTGGTCACCTATGGGTTGGCCGTCGCCCTCAGGATGGATACCCTGAGCCGAAACAAAGCACTTGGACTCAGCCTGGGGGTGGCGGGCTGTGTCTGGATTCTGTTGCCGAACCCTGAAGGCATCAGCGCCAGCATGTTGCCATGGCTGGCGCTGGGCCTGCTTGTTCCGTTATCACTCGCCGTCGGCAATATTTACCGTACCACCCATTGGCCCGAAGGTGCATCGCCGGAACAGCTTGCCGTTGGCATGCTTGCCGGCGGTGCAGCTCTTCTGTTCCTGATGGCGCTGACGAGCGGCGACGTGGATACACTTTGGGTGGAAGATCGTTATCTCTGGGGCCTGATCGGGCTGCAGTCTGCACTGACCGCTATCACCTATCTTGGCTTTTTTCATCTGCAGCAACAGACATCGCCCACGTTCCTTAGTCAGTTGGGATTCGTCATCACACCAGCTGGCATGTTTTTCGGAATCGTTTTTCATGGTGAAGCCTACGGATGGACGGTTTGGGGCGGGGTGGCGCTGCTATTGACGGGTGTCATGCTTGCCAATTTGCCACGTCAGGAGCAAAGGGCCTAACCTGAGGAGTCGATGAAAGGCGTGTTTCATTCGAAGTTGGAGGCACCAATATGAAATGGCCAGCGGTCTTGAGTCTCCTGATGCTGGCTGTCACATGGCAAAACAGCCAGGCAGGCTTGAGATGTGGCAGCAGCCTTGTCAGCGAAGGTGACTGGCCAGCGGAAGTTGAACAACGGTGTGGTACGCCTGACTATGTTTCGAGCTACCCGACGGCGACCGTTCCGGGCCTGGGCGTCGTGCAGACCGAAGAGCACTGGTATTACAACCGCGGCCCGCAACAGTTTGTCAGAAAACTCGTGTTCCGGAATGGCAAATTTGTCAGGGATGAGAGCCTGGGGTACGGGTTCCACGTGGCTCGTGATCCGAGCTGCGATCCCGGCACACTTCGCCATATTGATAACGAATACGAACTCGTTGCCCGTTGCGGTGAGCCGCTGTCCAAACGAACGGAATGGCAGTTTCCCAGCGACCACACACACTCAGAACACTGGCAGACCACGAACCCGGTACTGGTTCAGGAGTGGCTGTATGAGTTCTCCAGCAATCAGTTCCGGCAAATCGTTACCCTCAGGAACGGGCAGGTGGTGAGTATCGATTCCCGGTCGGGAAAGTGATGTTCTGATTACACGGAATCCGCCATTTCTCTCATTCCCCGCAGCAGAGACACATCGGTTTTTGGCGGCGCGCCAAACAGACGGCTGTACTCCCGGCTGAAGTGCGATGGGCTCTCATAGCCCACCCGATAGCTGGCAGTGGCTGCCTCCAGCCCCTCAGTCAGCATTAGGCGGCGAGCTTCATGCAGGCAGTTTTTTCTGAAACTGCAGGGGAGACATCCGGGTGATCTGCTTGAAGCTGTGGTAAAGCGTGGACTCGCTCATGTTGGCCGCTTCGGCAAGTTCGCTGATTCGAAGGGGCTCTGCGAAATGGTCCTTCAACGCCGAAATCACCTTTGAAATACGGTGAGCCTGGGTGCCCGTGGCGGCAAATTTACGCATCCGTGACCCCATGTCACCAACCAGGGCACGATAGACGATCTCTCTTCGCGCCAGCGGCGCCAGGATGGGGATATCCATGGGCGAATCCAACAGCTGCAGAAGCCGGTATAACGCCCCCTGCATTGACTCGTCCATTGACGACACGCAAAGCCCACACTGGCTGTCAGGGCAATCACCGGGGGTCAATGGAGGTGCCCTGTCGCCGAGCTCCATGACCAGCTCCGTAACCTCCTGCCGGTCCACCTTCAGTTTGACGGCCAGGAACGGGCGATCCGGCGAGGCATCCAGGACGTGTCCCAATACCGGCAGATGAACAGCGGTCATCAGATAGGACAGAGCCAGGTAAGTGATCTGCCGGTCGCCAAGCTCGATGGTCTTGGTGCCCTGAATAAGGAAACACAGGGACGGCTCATAAACACTTGAGGCGGCACTTGAAGGTTGCTCAGAGCGGATCAGTTCGAGCCCCTCGATGGCGGACCCCTGAATACCCTCCTGCGGCGTCCACCGATCGGCAACCCGGGCCAGGAGTTGCTGAGTGCTGAGCGAAAGGTTTGCAGAAATCTCCGGAATCTTGGCTGTCATCGGTGCGTCTCCTTTTTGCAGCAGTATATTCCTTGTACAACCAAAACGTAGGTTTGTTCGTGTGTTTTCTGCAGGATCAGGCAATGACTGCGCAGGAATCAGCAATCGACATCCCTGGACCGAAAGGGGCCAGGCAGAATCGGGCAAGCTTTCCGCAGTAACCCGATACCGTCTGCAATCCCACACTATTTATATTATTGCGAGACATCCGCCCGGTGTCGAAACAGGTCCTACCGAACCGACTAGACAAGCGATCTCACCGATTACTTGACCAACCAGGAAGGCCCACAAGGCCATTTCCGATCCAGGAGCGTGAACCCATGGAAAGTCTGAAAGAAGTAATGAACCGAATCAATGGCCGAAGGGCAGGGCTTGGTCTTGTCCTGGCTGCGTTATTGACCGGTTGTGAAGCACAAAGTGACTCAACAGCGGCCATGCCGCCGCCCCCGGCCGTCGACGTCGCGGAAGTTCTTGAGGAGCCGGTAACACTGTGGGAATCGTTTACGGGTCGGGTGGAATCGCCGCAAACCGTGGATTTGCGTCCCCGAGTGACCGGGTACATCACCGAGGTGACGTTTGAAGAGGGCGAGCGGGTCGAAGAAGGCGACCTGTTGTTCCAGATCGATCCTCGACCCTATCAGGCACGGGCTCAGGCAGCGCGCGCAGACCTGACCATGGCTGAAAGCCAGTTGGAACTGGCCCGGAGTGAGGCAGGGCGGGCGAAAACCCTGTGGGAAAGCCGTGCTATTTCCCGGGAGGAGTACGATCAACGCCAGTCCGCATTCACCAGTGCACTGGCCCGAGTGGCGTCAGCCCGGGCGGCATTGGATACCGCAGAACTTGACCTTCACTTTACCAGGGTAACGGCCCCGGTGAGTGGCCAAACCGGGCGTGCGCTGGTCACCCGGGGCAACCTTGCCAACGCCGACCAGACCCTGTTGACCACTCTGGTCTCGATGGACCCGCTCTACGTCTACTTTGAAGCTGACGAAACGACGGCCGCCAGCGCCCAGAACCTTCTCACTGATGATGCAACCATTGACGTGCGCGTCTCCGTGGGGGCCGACAACCGGCACCAATACCGGGGCCTGCTGGATTTCGTCGATAACCGGGTGAATTCGGGAACTGGCACCCTTCAGTACCGGGCTGTGCTGGATAACCCGGATGGAATGATCCGGCCGGGTCAGTTTGCCCGTGTTGAAATGCCTGTGGCCGAGCGTGAGAGCGCGCTTCTGGTACAGCGCAAGGCGGTGCTCGCCGACCAGGACCGCCGGTTCGTTTATGTTGTGGATGAAAACAACCGGGCGGTACCCAGGCACGTGACCAGCGGCCGCCAGGTGGGCGATCTTCTGATTATTGAAGAAGGGCTTGCCCAGGGTGAGCTTGTCATTATCAACGGTGTGCAGAAGGTGTTCGGTGCGGGTATGGAGGTCAGCCCACAGCTGATCGCCATGAAGGAGCCGAACAAGAACGAGGCTGCCGTGGCTGTTATGCAGGAGCGGGCGCAATGAACCTTTCCCGCTTTTTTGTCGACCGGCCAATTTTTGCGGCTGTCCTGTCCATCATCATTTTCGCCATTGGCCTCATTTCGATACCCAATCTGCCGGTCAGCGAGTATCCGGAAGTGGTGCCGCCCTCGGTGGTTGTCCGTACGGTGTATCCGGGTGCCAACCCGAAAGAAATTTCGGAAACCGTTGCGACCCCGCTGGAGGAGGCCATCAGCGGCGTCGAGGACATGATGTACTTCAAGTCTGTGGCCGGTTCAGACGGCGTCCTTCAGATGACCGTCACCTTCCGGCCGGGTACCGATGCGGAAGACGCCACCGTGCGCGTGCAGAACCGGGTCAGTCAGGCGCTGGCGAGGCTTCCGGAGGAGGTCCGGCGTCAGGGCGTGACCACGCAGAAGCAGTCACCAACCTTCCTGATGGTGGTACATCTCACTTCACCAGAGGGCACCTACGACACGCTGTACCTCCGTAACTACGCCCGTTTGCACGTTCGTGACCGTCTTGCACGGATTCAGGGGGTAGGAGACGCCCAGATATTCGGGGGCGGTGACTATGCCATGCGTGCTTGGCTTGACCCGGAAAGGATAGCGGCCAGAGGGCTGACGGCCGGCGATGTCGTCCGTGCCATGCGCGAGCAAAACGTTCAGGTGTCAGCGGGCCAGATCGGCGCAGAACCTGTGCCTGACAGTGATTTCCTGACTCTCATTAACGCTCGGGGACGCCTGGAAACGGTCGACGAATTTGGCGATATCGTTCTCAAGCGGGGTGGCAATGGTGAGATCCTGCGTCTGGAAGATGTTGCCCGACTGGAGATGGGCGCCGGGAACTACACGCTGCGCTCACAGCTGGACGGTAAAGACGCCGTTGCCATAGGTATTTTCCAGGCACCAGAGGCCAATGCGCTAGAGATCCGGGATGAAGTCATCGCCACCATGGATGAGTTGTCTGGCCGCTTCCCCAACGACGTGAAGTACGAAGCAGTCTATGACACTACCATTTTCGTCAGCGACTCCATCAAGTCGGTGGTGGCTACGCTGCTCGAAGCCGTCTTGCTGGTGGTACTGGTAGTCACGCTGTTCCTGCAGACCTGGCGCGCGTCCATCATTCCCCTGTTGGCGGTACCGGTATCGGTGATTGGCACGTTCGGCGCGCTCTATCTTCTGGATTATTCCATCAATACCCTGACGTTGTTCGGACTGGTGCTGGCCATCGGCATCGTCGTGGATGACGCCATCGTGGTCGTGGAAAACGTGGAGCGGAACATAGAGGAGGGCAGAACGCCACTGGCCGCTGCCCATCAGGCGATGAAAGAGGTATCCGGGCCGATCATCGCCATTGGCCTGGTCCTGTGTGCAGTGTTTATCCCCATGGCATTCCTGTCAGGAGTTACCGGGCAGTTTTATCGACAGTTTGCGGTCACCATCGCTATTTCAACGGTAATCTCCACCATCAACTCGCTGACCCTGTCGCCAGCCCTGGCCGCGATGCTGCTCAAGCCCCACGGCGCGCCGAAAGACCGGCTACAGAAAGTGATCGATGCCCTGTTTGGTTGGGTTTTCCGGCCATTCAATCGGTTTTTCAATGCCAGTGCCGAGAAATACCGCGGTGGCGTGTCACGTTCGTTGCGGAGTCGTGGCGCCGTGTTTGTTATCTACGCGCTGTTGCTCGCAGGCACGGGGGTCATGTTCAAGACCGTCCCGCCCGGCTTCATTCCGATTCAGGACAAGCTGTACCTGATTGCCGGCGTCAAACTGCCCGAGGGTGCTTCGCTTGAACGCACCGACCAGCTGCTGCAGCAAGTTACGGATATCGCCCTGGAAACCGAAGGCGTGGCAAACGCCGTTGCGTTCCCCGGCCTGAACGCCCTGCAGTTCACCAACACATCCAATACGGGCGTGGTGTTCTTCCCCTTGAAGCCGTTTGAGGAACGCAGTCTCAGTGCAGGGGAGATCAATGCCCGCATTAATGAGAGGATCAGTGGTTTGAAGGACGGCTTTGCGTTTTCCTTCATGCCGCCGCCGATCCTCGGTCTGGGTAACGGTTCGGGCTACCAGCTGTTCATTGAGGACCGCGCCAACCTGGGCTATGGTGCCCTGCAGGATGCGGTTAACCAGTTCCAGGGCGCAATCAGTCAAACCCCGGGAATGGGCTATCCCATCAGCAGCTACCAGGCCAACGTGCCGCAACTGGACGCCGACGTGGATCGGCTCAAGGCCAAAGCGCAGGGTGTGCCGCTCACCGAGTTGTTCGACACGCTGCAAACCTACCTCGGCTCCACCTACGTCAACGACTTCAACCGGTTTGGCCGCACCTGGCAGGTCATCGCCCAGGCCGACGCGCCATACCGTGACAGTGTTGAGGATATCGCCCGCTTGAAGACGCGCAACGAGCAAGGCGAGATGGTGCCCATCGGCACCATGGTGGATATCAAGCAAAGCTTCGGCCCCGATCCTGTCTTGCGTTACAACGGCTACCCGGCGGCTGACATTGCGGGCGAGGCAGACCCTCGGGTGCTGTCATCGGCTCAGGCGATGGATGCTCTGGCCGCCCTGGCCGACCAGACCCTGCCTGCCGGTATGGCCTTCGAATGGACGGACCTCAGTTTTCAGCAGGCCACACAAAGCAACGCTGCGCTGGTGGTGTTCCCCCTGGCCATCCTGCTGGTATTCCTGGTGCTGGCCGCGCTCTATGAGAGCTGGACACTGCCCCTGGCGGTCATCCTGATCGTGCCGATGTGCATGTTGTCAGCGCTGATTGGCGTGTGGTTTGGCGGTGGCGACAACAACATCTTCGTGCAGGTGGGATTGGTGGTGTTGATTGGGCTTGCGTGCAAAAACGCGATTCTGATCGTCGAGTTCGCCCGTGAGCTGGAACTGCAGGGCCTTGGCATCGTGGAGGCGGCACTGGAAGCCTGCCGGCTTCGTTTGCGCCCGATCATCATGACATCGATTACCTTCACCGCTGCCGTTGTACCTTTGGTGTTGGCCACCGGAGCCGGCGCTGAGGTACGGCAAGCCCTTGGCACCGCAGTGTTTGCGGGCATGATTGGCGTGACGCTGTTCGGGCTCTTCCTGACACCGGTGTTCTACGTGGCTTTGCGCAAACTTTCAGGCAGCCATCGTCTGAAGAGCCATCACAGCTCCACACTGGCAGGCGACGACGCCCCCCATGACCACTCACTTCCAGGAGGGAACCATGTTTAAAGCAAGCACTGTGATCAGTGGCCTGTTGTTGATTGCTGGCTGCGCCGTAGGACCGGCATATAAGGCCCCGCCGATACCGGCACCAGAGGCTTACACAAACAGCCAAACCATGGTTGCCATCGACAGTGGCCAAACGCTGTTCTGGAAGGGGTTTGATGACCCGATGCTGGAGCAGCTGATTGGCCAGACCCTGGCGTCCAACCATACGCTCGAAGCGGCGCTGGCACGATACCAGCGCTCGGCGGCCTTACTGTACGGTGCCGAAAGCGATCAGTGGCCTGACGTATCACTGAGCGCTGAAGCCTCCGAACAATATCTGGCCGATATCGAGCAATCGCGTCCCGGAGCAGGCCCTGAGCGGGTCCAGCGATTTCAGGTGGGTGTTGCTGCCACCTGGGAGCTGGACCTGTTCGGACGCCTGAGACGGGCAACCGAAGCGCAACGGGCAGAGCTCCAGGCCTCCGGTGCTGATTTAGCTGCAGCCCGTGTCGCTCTGGTGGGCGAACTGGCCAGCAGCTACTTCGAACTGCGGGGGCTGCAACAGCAGTATCAGGTGGCACTGCAGAACGTCGATCTGCAACGGGAATCCCTCGATATCGTGAGCGCGCGGGTGAGGGCAGGCCGGGGCACCGAGTTTGATCGCGTACGGGCCAGTGCGCAACTTGAGCAAACCCGGGCCGAGCTGGAGACGCTGCAATCCGGTGTTCAGGCGGCCATGCATCGCATTGCCGTTCTCACAGGGCAACCGCCAACGGCCCTGGTGGATCCGTTGTCCATCCCTGGCGCATTACCACAAACGCTGCCGGTCATTCCTGCCAATAGCCCCGGTGATGTGCTCCGTCGTCGCCCGGACGTTGCGGCCGCAGAGCGCCGCCTGGCCGCTGCCACGGCTGGCATTGGCGTGGCCACAGCCGATTTGTTCCCGCGGTTTACCCTGAGTGGACTTCTGGGCTCCGTGGCCACCGACACCAGCGACCTGTTTTTGGGGGCAGCAGACACCAGACAGGTCGCCCTTGGCATCGACTGGACCTTCCTGAATCAGGGCAGGGTAAAGGCTCGCATCGAAGCGGCGGGCGCTGAAAGCCGGGAGGCCCTGGCAAACTACCAACAGATCGTACTGGAAGCGCTGGAGGAAACGGAAACCAGGCTGGTGAGGTATCAGCGCGCGCAACAAAGGGAAGAACGTTTGACCCGCGCCATGGAACTTGCCGGCCGGGCGGTCGAACTTGCCAGAGAGCGCTACGAGGCGGGTGTACTAGGTTTTTTCGAGGTGCTCGCGGCGGAACAGGAACTGACGGCGGTTCGGGATGACGTTGTACGCAGCCGGACTGCGGTTGTGCTGGCGATGGTGGATGTTTACCGGTCTCTGGCGGGGCAGCCGCATGTTGGATAACGAGGGCGCCGCAAAGCAGGAACCACTTGCGTGAATCGTTTTAACGGCTGAGGAGTGGGGATACGCCGACCACAAGGGTAAAGCGCGCATGTGCGGTCTGTGGTCGGCTATAACAGGGGTGCTGCGGCTTAGTTGGGCTTTTTCTTCTTCGGTTCGTCGTTGATTTCTCCCAACACTGCACCGCCTTTCCGGCCTTTCTTACCGGTTTTGCCCTTCGTCCTGGTGGGACTGGACAACCTGCCGGGTGACATCTTGCTGTGGCGCTCCATCATGCAGTGGATGGGTGGCATCGGAATCATTGGAATGGCGGTGGCGATCCTGCCGTTTCTGAGAATTGGCGGCATGCGACTGTTTGCCACTGAATCATCTGAATGGACCGAAAAAGCGGTGCCACGTACCAATAACCTGGCCCGCGGGTTGGCCTTCAGTTACCTGGCGCTGACCCTGAGCTGCATTCTGACCTACTGGGTGCTGGGGATGGACCTGTTCAATGCGGTCAACCACGCGCTTACAACGGTGGATTGCTGAATGGGCATGCGGAGCCCTTGCTCAGGGATCAGCAGATTCATTTTTTCCTGAAGTTCCTGATGCTTGCTGCCACGATGATCACCCTCTATCGGGTGGTCATGGAGGGGACCAACCCTGTTGACGCGTTTGTCCATGCCTTGTTCAACGAGACCTCAGTGGTGACAACAACCGGCTATGCGTCTCAGGACTATTCGCTTTGGGGCCCGTTTGTTGTGGTTATGTTCTTTTTCCTCACGTTTGTGGGCGGGTGTTCCGGCTCAACCAGCGGTGGCATGAAGATGTTCCGCTTCCAGCTGTCGATGCTGTTACTCAAAGAGCAGGTAACACGACTGCTGCACCCGAACGCGGTGATCGCACGGCACTACAACGGGCGAATCATCAGCGATGAGATCGTGGCGTCCAGCGTGGCGTTTTCCTTCATCTTTCTGGCAACCCGGGCCGTTGTGGCTGCTATTCTGGCGGCCCTGGGTCTGGACCTGATCACCAGCCTGACCGGCGCCGCCACGGCCCTGGCAAACGTCGGCCCCGGGCTGGGGGAAGTGATCGGGCCAGCAGGAAATTTCCTGCCGTTGCCGGACGCGGCAAAGTGGGTGCTGATGGCCGCCATGCTGCTGGGGCGGCTGGAACTGCTCAGCGTGTTTGTGATGTTTTCGCCGCAGTTCTGGCGGGGGTGATGGGCGGCAACCAACCGCCCATCCATCCTTCAATTGATCGTTTTGCCTTTAATCAGCATGCCGTTGCCCTTGATCTTACCCCCCTGACGAAGAACCATTGAGGGGCCATCGATACTCACCTCATAGCAGGTGGGTGCTTCACCATAGGCAAAGCACATTTCGCCGTCTTTTGTTGTCCATTGCCCCTCGTAGCCAGCGCCAACAATGGTGCCGTCCGGCGCATAGTATTCATTGAAACCGGAATTTGGCTCCAGCATGCTGCCCTGATAGGAATGACCACTGACCGCAGCGGCGATCTCATCCGCGCTATGCTGATCTGCAGCGTGCACCAGGCTGGTTGAAAGCAAAGACGCCGCCATAAGCATGAGTGGGGCGCGAAGCAGGGTGGGCTTAGTCTTGTTTGCAGAGTTCATAAACTCTTCCTTTCTGGATGCATTGAGTATGTTGCTACAGGGAAACGGTACGCCCCGAGGTCTGTATGGGATTTCTCTGAATAACTTGCCAGTCAAGGTGCCTCTGGTATTCTGCCACCGAATCAAATTAAGGGATTTATTATGAACTGGCGCCTCGCATTCTTGGTGGCTCTGATAGCCATTCCCGGGCCTTTAGCCATCTCATGGTTGGCTCTACCATTGATGATTAACGTTGATAATCTCGCGGTTCCGCTTCAGACATTGCAGGTCGCCTCCGCGGCTCAAAGCATTGTATTGGTGGTTCTGGCAGCTGGGTTGGGAACACTTCTGAGTGCGAGAGTCGGCTTTCGCGCGCCTGTTCTATCAGCCCTGGCCGGGCGGGATGAATTATTGCCTGCGATTGCACCCCAACTGCTCCCGGGGATTATCGGTGGCGTTTTAGGCGCCGCCGTTATTATCGGATTTTACGAATTCTCGCCTGCAGCCTTGGCGGACTTGCAGGAGACGCAGTCGATACCCTTGGCGGCGCGTGTTCTCTACGGCGGGATGACAGAGGAAGTGCTGATCCGCTGGGGGCTGATGACGACCCTTGTCTGGTTAGCTTGGCGCGTTCTGCAGCGAGGACAAGGGGCTCCATCTGGCACCGCAGTCTGGTTAGGGATCGGGATCAGTGCATTGCTGTTTGGCGTAGCCCACGTTCCGTCCGTTGTCGCCGCCGTGGGGGGCGTGCCTCTGACAATTGTTGCGTATGTCACCGTCGGTAACGCGCTTTTCGGTCTGGTTGCCGGGCATCTTTTCTGGCGTTATGGGCTGGAGGCTGCCATCACAGCACATGTGCTAGCGCACATTATTGCCTACGTAATTCGCGGTTGAGGGACAAAGCGACGAAAGCGTTCGGCAGTAACCGTAGTGGATTTCCGCCGCTCCTATTGCCTGCCTGACCCTCGGAATATATGATCCATACACACATCGTATACTGAGGGCCTGTTATGGGTATTGTGAAAATTGACGACGAACTGCATGGCGAAATCCGCAAGGCCAGTTCGGTGATGGTGCGCTCTATCAATGCGCAAGCGGAGTACTGGATAAAGGTTGGCATGCTGGCGGAGGCGAATCCCAGCCTG
>DASSWD010000226.1:0-9390 GCA_035705335.1 Marinobacter sp.
TGCTCGCTTGCTAATGATACTCCGTCAATGGCTCAAGGTGAACGCTGCCATGATTACGACCAATCGCTATGGTCCGGATGCCCGATGCGTCCTGATTCTTGCCCATGGCGCCGGAGCGCCTATGGATTCTCCGTTCATGGACGCCCTGGCCACGCAACTTGATGATCACGGCGTTGCCTGCGCCCGGTTCGAATTCCCTTACATGCAAAAACGCCGGGCCGATGGCCGCAAGCGCCCGCCGGATCGACAACCTGTTCTTCTGGAGTCCTTTCGGCAGACTATTCGCCAGGTGCGTGCTGAGGTAGGCAGTGGTCCCCGTCTCTTCATTGGCGGTAAATCCATGGGTGGGCGCATGGCGACACTGCTGGCCGCCGAAGCCGTCGAGGACGTTTCCGGGGTGCTCTGTTTTGGATACCCCTTTCACGCGCCAGGCAAACCGGAGAAGTGGCGGGTTGAGCACCTGGCCGACGTGGCCGTGCCGCTGCTGGTGGTGCAGGGCACGCGGGACCCGTTCGGCAAGAAAACCGAGGTGGAAGAGCGCGGAGACATTGCCGGTATCCGCCGTTGGGTGTGGCTGGCTGGCGGCAATCACGATTTTCAGCCGACGGCGCGCCAGCCTGAAACCCAGGCCGATCTGATCACTCAGGCATCCAGGGCCGCCTGTCAGTTCATGGGCGAAGTCGCGAGCGTCTGAGCGTCGCCGTCGCCCGCTGCAGTGATCCGGTCACGGCCTGCGGATTTGGCACGATAAAGTACCGAGTCGGCGCGGCGGAACAGGGATTCCTGTTCCTCACCGGATTCCAGTGTGGCAATACCGGCACTGAGGGTAAGAACGAGCTCCCGGCCGTCGGGGCTGGTGACCCGGGCACTGCGGGTGTCGGCCAGGATGCGCTCGCACAGCCGCAGCGCGCCCTCTTGGTCGGTGTCCGGCAGCAGCAAGGCAAACTCTTCACCGCCAAAACGGATTGCCACATCCCGGGGCCTTTTCATATGGCGGCCCAGAATGCCCGACAGATGTTGCAGGCATTGATCACCGAATTCGTGGCCCCATGTGTCGTTCACACGCTTGAAATGATCAACGTCGATCAGTGCCAGAGACAGCGGCTGGCCGGTGCGGCGGCTCTCCCGGCACAGCTCTGGAAGCAGGTTGTCCATATGCCGGCGGTTGAACAGCCCGGTCAGTGCGTCATTGATACTGAGCGTGGCCAGTTTCCGGTTGGCCTGTTCCAGTTCCCGCATGGTGGTGCGCAACTGCGAGGTGCGCGCCTGAACCTTGAATTCCAGTTCGCTGCGCGCCTGATGTTCAACATCCAGCAGTTTCTGGTTCAGCAAGCGCCAGCGTTGCACCATGGCGTAGTTGAGCAGGATGACCTGGGCGCCCACCGCCGCCTGCATCATCACTTCCCGGGCCTGATAATCGCCAAGATAGCCAAACGCTGCCAACGCATACAACGACGCACCGCCCACCATGACGGCCCAGGCGGCCAGGTACCAGAAGGCTGGCTGGTAGCCCTGGCGCCAGCGAACGCAGCCAATCACCGACAGGCTCGCAATCACGGTCAGTATCAACACCGTATTGAGCAGAATGGTTTTGCTGTAAGGCACGAAAAACGACAGCAACAGGAACCCGACTGCTGACCAGGCGAGGGCCCTCGAGGCTTTGTCGGATAAGGTTCCTGCGGTGACTTCGAGAAACGACCGGCCAAACAGCACCATCGCAAGGGCGCAAAGGGCCAGCGTCAGCGGAATGGATTGATTGGCAAACTGCGTGCTCTCCGGCCAGAAGTACTGATTGCCGAAGCCGCCCATGGCAAACAGAAACAGGCCCATGCACAGCGTATAGAATGCGTTGTACAGGTAGTAACGGGTGCCGGAACTCAGGAACAGCAGCAGATTGAATACCGCGAGAATCAGCAGTGCGCCATAGAACAGGCCATGCACCAGGGTCAGATTATTGCTCTCGGCAATGACTTCGCCCGGCGTCGACAACACCAGCGGCACGTTCAGGGCACCGCTGCTGTGTATGCGCAGCGTGATGGTGCGGCTTTCGCCGGGATTCAGTGTGACGGGCAGCAGGTAATAACGGTAATCTATGCCCCGCGACGAGAAAGCCCGGGTGTCACCGGTCAGCAGTGGCGCCTCGGCCAGAACGCCAGGGGCGTCCGAATTGGCTGGCAGGTGATGCTGCCAGAAGCTGATTTCATCCAGCAGTGGATAGTGCAGTTCCAGGTACCACAGGGCCTGCGATGGACCACTGTTGTTGAGGCTAAGCCGAACCCAGTACACAGAATCGGTATGGCTGAACACCAGGTCATGGCCCTCTGCGGCCTGCCATGGGAGGTTATCGGGCAGCGTTTCCGGTGAGCCTGCCGAGTGTGCGGGTTCGCCGGGGACGGCGCTGTAATAACACAGATACTGATTGATCGCCGCCCGCTGCGCGGCAGACGAGGCATCCAGGGTGGCACACGACGCCGCTGCAGCCCGGCCGGCAGCCAGGCCGGCGAGGGTCAAAACGACCGCCAGCAGCAAGCGCATGTAGGGTGCCATAGATGTTGTCTCTTGTTATGGATGCGGGAAGTGTAGCGAGAATACACAAACCCCACTGTTAAACCGTTTCAAATTTCACCGCGGGTGAGGCGTCAGAATCCTGACGCGCTTTACCTCAACAGGACGAACATGCAACAAATCATGCTGATGTGCCGGCCCGGGTTCGAGAACGAGGCGGGCCAGGAGCTCACCGATACCGCCGCCTCGGCCGGAATCTTCGGCTATTTCCAGCCCGAGCGCGATCAGGGGCGGGCGTGGTTCACGCTGGCCGGCAAAGAATCGGCCGAAGACCTGATGGCCAGGGTGCCGCTGGCAACCCTGGTGTTTGTCCGGGACTGGTTCATGGTGACCGGCACCTGTGAGTTGCCGGCACAGGACCGGGTCGGCGCCATCGTCGATTTCCTGCGCAATGAAGCCTGGCCGGGTGATCTGTGTGCCCGTGTGGAGGTGCGCCTGGGTGAGACCAACAGTGATCATGATCTTGGCAACTTCGCCCGCAAATGGGTAGCACCGCTGTCCCGGGCGCTGCGCGGGGCGGGATTGCTGCTGACCGACGCCGAGCGCGCCGCCGGGCAGCTTGAGATTTTGCTGACCGGCTTTGACCGAGCGGTGGTGGGTGTCAGCCTGGCCAGCAACCGGGCGCCGTTCCCGGGGGGCATACCCCGGTTGCGATTGTCCGCTGCGGCGCCCAGCCGCTCCGCACTGAAGCTGGAAGAGGCCTGGAAAGTGTTTCTGCCGGACGGGCAGTGGCTGGATTACCTCGGTGGTGGCAAGCAGGCAGTTGATCTGGGGGCGGCGCCGGGCGGCTGGACCTGGCAACTGGTCAAACAGGGTATGCTGGTCACTGCGGTGGACAACGGCCCGATGAACCCGGAGCTGATGGCCTCCGGTCACGTGACACATGTCGAGGCGGATGGCTACGCCTGGCGGCCGAAACGGGGTGTGGACTGGATGGTGTGCGATATCGTCGACAAGCCCCGACGAACCGCCCGGCTGGCGGTAGACTGGGTGTCCGAACGGCTTTGCCGTTACACCATCTTCAATCTGAAGCTGCCGATGAAAAAGCGTTATGACGAGTGGCTGGTGTGCCGCCAGTTGCTGGAACAGGGTCTGGAGCAGGCAGGCGTGTCTTATCGACTGACCGCCAGGCATCTGTACCATGACCGGGAGGAAATCACCTGTTTTATCGAGCGGCTGCAGTAGCCCATGACCCACAATTGACCGGAGGAAACCACCGTTGAGCGGGGCCGAATTTGACAAAGAGCTGGACGCCCGGGGACTGTACTGCCCTGAGCCCGTTATGATGCTGCACACCCACATTGCCGATGTCGCAGTGGGTGAAATACTGAGGGTGGTGGCCACGGACCCCTCGACCACCCGGGACATCCCCCGATTCTGCCAGTTTCTCGGGCACGAGCTGGTCGATCAGAAAGAACAGGGCGAAGAGTACCTGTATTACATTCGCCGCGGCGAGGGATAAGCCAGACCGGCGTGATTATCCCTGGCCGGTCACCTTATTCAGATGGTTCAGGAACTGCTCCCGGTCCATTTCTCCCAGCACCCGGGCATCCGTCTGTTCCGCCCCGTCGGCGTTGTAGAACAGAATCGCAGGCGGGCCAAACAGGCCCAGCTCATCCAGCATGGCCTGGTGCGCACGGGTATTATCGGTCATGTCGATCTGCAACAGAGTGAACGGCGCCAGCGCCTGGATCACCTCCGGCCGGCTGAACACGTTGCGTTCCATGACTTTGCAGGAGATACACCAGTCTGCGTAAAAATCCAGCATCACCGGCCGGCCATCAGCGCGGGCTTCAGCCAGCAGTTCCGTTATCCTGGCTGGGTCTTCCACGCGGTTGAAAGGTGCATGAGCCAGAGCTGTGTCACCTGAGGCGGAAACGCCAGCACCGACGCTACCGGCGGTGAACGGCGCCAGCGGTCGTAGTGGATCGTTGGCACCGGATGCCGCCCCGGCCAGCAGCGCCACGCCATAGGCAAACAGCACCAGCCCCAGCCCTTTCCAGGTGCGCTGCCAGCCGGCCCGTGCGGCATCGAAGGCGCCCAGTTGCACGCCGGTGATGGCGACCAGCAGCCCCCACAGGGTCAGCGCGGCCCAGGCGGGTACCATGCGCGCAACCAGCCAGATGGCAACCGCCAGTAGCATAACCCCATAACCGTGTTTCACCGCTGTCATCCAGGGACCGGAACTGGGCAGAAATTTGCGACCCCCGACCGCCACCAGAATCAGCGGCATGCCCATGCCCAGGCCGAGGGCCAGCAGGGCAATACCGCCAATCACCGCGTCCTGGGTCGTGGAAATGTACAGCAGGCTGCCGGCCAATGGCGCTGAAACGCAGGGAGAGACAATCAGCGCCGACAGAGCACCGACGCCAAACAGGCTCAGCAGTCGTCCGCCGGTGAATTTTGCACTGGCGTTATCCAGCGGGTCCCGCAAAAAGCGCGGCAGCTGGATTTCGAACAGATCGAACATCGCCAGCGCAAACACCACGAACAGCGCAGCAAAGACCCCCAGCACCCAGGGCGACTGCAACTGGGCCTGAAGGTTGAAGCTGGCACCCAGCAGGCCGGTAATCACGCCGGCAGCGGCATAGGTCAGCGCCATGCCCAGCACATAGGCGCTGGCCAGTGCCAGAGCCTGGCCGGTGGAGCGAGTATTCCGGCCAGACACCATGCTGGAAATGATCGGCACCATGGGCAGCACGCAGGGCGTGAAGGTCAGCCCCAGACCCAGCAGAAAAAACACACCGGCAATCATCCACAGGGACTGGCTGGACAGAAATCCGGCCAGGCCGGTGGCAGACTGGATATCCGAGGCCGGGTTGCCGCCGGTGCCTCTGGACGCGATAGTACTGGCGTTGGCCACACTGCCGCCGTCGTCGCCCGGGTAGTAGAGTACGGTCCGGGTTTGCGGCGGATAACACAGCCCCGCTTCGGCGCAGCCCTGGTAGGTCACCTGCAACGCTGCTTCCTTAACACCGGCCGGCAGGGTGACGGGTAATCTGGCCTCAACGGGTTCGTAGAAGACGTCCATCTCACCGAAGAACTCGTCGTCGGTGCGTGTCGCCACCACAGAGAATTCCGGTTCGCCAAGAGACACGCCCTCCGTGGCGGTCGTGACTTCTATTCGCGACTGATACAGATAGTGGTCCGGAGCGATATCCCAGGACAGCACAACTGCGCCGGGTTCGGAGGTGTAGTTGAACGGCAGCGCTTCATCCACTGGCAGAAAATCGTTGCTGCTGAACAGGGAGCTGGCTGACTGCCCGAAACCCTGGGCGTGTGATGGTGTTGCCAGTGTCAGCAGCCACAGGCACCAGAGCACCGGGGTTTTGATCCGGTTGGCAAGACGGCGTAAATGTCCGTTACATGGGAAGGCGTTCGGGGTCATGAATCCTGCGCTTTGTTGAAAAAGACCGGTGTCACACGCGGGCAATGGACTGTTCGCCAAGGGGAAAGTTCCCTCTGGCAATAGCTGAACGAAAGTCGCACAATAGCCAATCGATGACTCACAATCCAGACGATCTTATCATGCTGTTCAACGACCTGTTCCGGGAGCAACACCGGACCGTTCTGGTCAAGGGCGGCGAAGAACCCGAGTATCTGCCCGCTGCCGGCCCGGAAGGGATGGCCCGGATTACCTTCGCCCATGGATTTTTCGCCAGCGCCCTGCACGAAGTGGCACACTGGTGCATTGCCGGTGCGGCCCGCCGCCAACAGCATGATTACGGGTACTGGTACTGCCCGGATGGCCGAAGCGCCCTGCAACAACAGGCGTTCGAGCAGGTTGAGATCAAGCCGCAGGCCATCGAATGGCTGTTCTCGCTGGCAACCGGCTCACGCTTCCACATCAGCGTGGACAACCTGGCCGGCGACGGCGCTGCTGATGAGCAGGCTTTCCGCCAGAAAGTGCGGGCGCAGGCAGAGCATTACCTGGCCCGGCGCCTGCCCACGCGGGCACAACAGTTTTTCAACACACTCACCGCTTTCTACGGCACGGGTGAGGCATTCACCCAATCCTGGGCACAAGACCGTGAGCGGATCGCTCCCTGTAGCCCGGAAACAGACCCTTCAAGGACTTTTCAGACTTTATGACATCAGAAACCACACACACCAGCGACTTACGTTTCAGTGATCTTAACCTCGACCAACGGTTGCTGGATGCCATCTCCAAGATCGGCTTTGAATTCTGCACCCCCATTCAGGCCGAAACCCTGCCTTGGACCCTGGCCTGCCAGGATCTGATCGGCCAGGCCCAGACCGGCACCGGCAAAACCGCCGCCTTCCTGATCACCGCCATCCAGGCCATGCTGGAATCGCCCATCGACGAGAAAGACCGGTTCGCCTCCGAGCCCCGGGTGCTGGCGCTGGCGCCCACCCGTGAGCTGGCCATGCAGATCGCGAAAGACGCCGAGCAGCTGTGCCATTACACCGGCCACACGGTGGTTGAAGTGGTGGGAGGCATGAACTACGACAAGCAGCGGGAACAGTTGCAGAACGGGATCGTCGACATTCTGGTCGCCACACCGGGGCGGTTGATCGACTTCCTGAACTCCCAGGACGTGTTCCTGGACCAGATCGATATCCTGATTCTGGACGAAGCCGACCGGATGCTCGACATGGGCTTCATACCGGACGTCAAGCGTATCATCCGCAAGTGCACACCTAAGGAAGACCGCCAGACCCTGCTGTTCAGCGCCACCTTCAACCAGGACGTGCTGAACCTGGCCTCCATGTGGACCCGCAACGCCGAGTTTGTGGAAATCGAGCCGGAGCAGAAAACCGCCGAGCGGGTGCAACAGACGGTGTATCTGGTCGCAGAAGACCAAAAACTGCCGGTTCTGGTGAACTACCTGAAGCGACCGGAAGTGGAGAAGGCCATTGTCTTCGCCAATCGCCGGGATCAGTGCCGTGATCTGGAAGAGGACCTGAAAAATCAGGATGTGAAAGTGGCCCTGATGTCCGGTGAAATTGCTCAGAACAAGCGTATTCGTACTCTGGAACAGTTCAAAAAAGGGCAGATTCAGGTGCTGGTGGCAACCGACGTGGCCGGCCGCGGTATTCACGTCAACGGTGTGACCCATGTGTTCAACTACAACCTGCCAGACAACGCCGAAGATTACGTACACCGTATCGGCCGGACCGGCCGGGCGGGCAAGACCGGCGTATCCATCAGCTTTGCCGGTGAAGATGACTCCTTCGCCCTGCCAGCAATCGAAACTTACATCAGCCAGAAGCTGAAAACCGCAGTACCGGAAGAAGACCTCACGGTACCCATGGATAAACCGCCGATCACCCGCAAACGCGGCGGCCGGCGCCCACAGGGTAACCGCGGTTCCAATGGCGGCCGCGGACAACGACCGCGCAGAAACGGCTGAGTGCGAGAGGAGACGGCGCCGTGTTGATTGTGGCAGATGAGAACATCCCTCTGTTGGATTCGTTTTTTGGCGACATCGGTGAGATCCGACGGGTGTCCGGCCGGACGGTGACCGCAGAGCAGGTTCGGGATGCCGATGTGTTACTGGTTCGCTCCGTGACTCGTGTCGGGCCTGAGCTTCTGGAAGGCTCCCGGGTGCGCTTTGTCGGCACCGCTACCATTGGTACCGACCATGTGGACAAAGCCTGGCTGGAGCGAAATGGCATCTGCTTCGCGGCTGCGCCCGGCTGCAACGCCAACAGCGTGGTGGAGTATGTGCTGTCAACGCTCTCCCTGTATGCCGAGCGCATCGGTTGCGAGGACTGGACCGAGCTGAGTGTGGGTATTGTCGGCGTCGGTAATGTCGGCGGTGCCCTGGCGGCGACGCTGGACCGCCTTGGCTTTACGGTCCGCCTGTGTGACCCGCCGCGCCAGGCACGTGAGCCGGAAAGTGACGAAACCTTTGTCAGCCTGGCCGAAGCGCTGGAGTGCCAGGTGGTTTCCCTGCATACCCCGCTGACCCGTGCCGGCGAGTACCCTACGTTTCATATGATGGATGATGGTGAGCTGGCTGCGCTGAACAGCGATCAACTATTGATCAATGCCGGCCGGGGCGAAGTGATTGACACTGCTGCCCTGGTTGCCCGATTGAACCAGCCGAACGCGCCGCTGGTGGCGCTGGACGTTTGGGAACAGGAACCCCGCATTCAGCCCGATCTGGTCGAGAAAGTCTGGCTGGCGACGCCGCACATTGCCGGTTATAGCCTGGAAGGCAAAATGCAGGGCACGGAAATGGTGTATCAGGCCCTGTGCCGTTTTCTCGGACTGCCGGTGCGCAAGAAAGCGGGGCAGTTCCTGCCGGAACCGGCGTTGAGCAAGGTGTGTTTTACCGGTGCCGCAGACGAGGACAACGCTCTGAGCACGGCGCTGCGGGCCTGTTACGACCCCCGCCGGGACGATGCCCGATTGCGGCTGAGCATGCGGGGTAACCCGGACGAGCGGGCAGAGGCATTTGACCGCCTGCGCCGGGACTACCCGGTGCGCCGCGAATGTTCGAGCCTGAAGGTTCAGCTCAAAGGCACCAGCAAATCGCTGCAGGACGGTTTCAAGGCGGTGGGTTTCAAACTCAAGATCTGACCAGTCGTTTCTGGTGAAGGCAGAAACGAAAGGGTACTGAACGAAAAAGGGAGCCGAGGCTCCCTTTTTTATCGCGTCATGTCTGCATATGCCGTTCAGATCCTGGCATTCTGCAGCGCCGCAATGCGGTCTTCCAGTGGCGGGTGGGTCATGAACAGGGCGGCCAGCCCTGAGCGGGCACCCCGGTTAATACCGAAGGCCTGGAGGGCATCGGGCATCTGGTCGGGCACTTCGCTTTCCTGCTTCAGTCGGGCCAGCGCGCTGATCATGGCGCC
>DASSWD010000227.1:0-3808 GCA_035705335.1 Marinobacter sp.
GTACACTAAGCGCCTGTACACAGGCTGACCGGAGTGTTGCCATGACTGCCCCGTCCACAAACCTCATTATCTTCGACACTACCCTGCGCGATGGCGAGCAAAGCCCCGGCGCATCGATGACGCGCGATGAAAAAGTGCGCATCGCCCGGGCGCTGGAGAAAATGCGGGTCGATGTGATCGAAGCCGGTTTCGCCGCCGCTTCCAAAGGGGATTTCGAGGCCATTAACGCCATTGCCCGCAGCGTGCGGGAGAGCACCGTCTGCTCCCTGGCCCGGGCACTGGATGCTGACATTGAAGCGGCCGCCGGTTCGCTCGAAGGCGCGGAGCGTGCCCGCATACATACCTTCATTGCGACCTCCCCGATCCACATGAAGTACAAGCTCAAGATGCAGCCGGATGCGGTGGTGGAGCAGGCCGTGCGTGCTGTCACCAAGGCCCGTCAGTACACCAACGATGTCGAGTTTTCCTGTGAAGACGCCGGGCGCAGCGAGCTTGATTTTCTGTGCCGGATTATCGAACAGACCATCACCGCCGGTGCCACCACCATCAATATTCCCGATACCGTCGGCTATGCCGTGCCCGACGCCTTTGGCCAGCTGATTCACGACATCATGAACCGGGTGCCCAATGCTGACCAGGCGGTGTTCTCGGTGCACTGCCATAACGATCTGGGGCTGGCCGTAGCCAACTCACTGGCAGCGGTGCTGCAGGGCGCCCGCCAGGTTGAATGCACCATCAATGGTCTGGGCGAGCGCGCCGGCAATGCGGCACTGGAAGAAATCGTCATGGCCGTGCGCACCCGGCAGGACCTGTTTCCGGTCGACACCGGCGTTGATGCCCGGCACATCGTCCCCGCCTCACGGCTGGTGTCGTCGGTAACCGGCTTCCCGGTGCAGCCCAACAAGGCCATTGTTGGTGCCAATGCCTTTGCCCACGAGTCCGGCATCCATCAGGACGGTGTACTCAAGCATCGCGAAACCTACGAAATCATGTCGGCCGAAGACGTTGGCTGGAACGCCAATCGCATGGTGCTGGGCAAACATTCCGGCCGCAATGCGTTCAAAACCCGACTGATGGACCTGGGCTATCCGTTTGAATCGGATGCAGAACTGGTCGATGCCTTTGTTCGTTTTAAGGCGCTGGCTGACAAGAAACACGAGATTTTCGACGAAGATCTGCATGCTTTGATGTCTCAGGTCGAACAGGACGCCGCCGTCCCCGACCGGATTCAGCTGAAGCACCTGGCCAGCCACAGCGTGATGGGTGAATCGCCCCTGGCTACGGTGGTGCTGGAGATTGAAGGCCAGTCCCACGAAGCCACGGCGGCCGGTGACGGCCCGGTGGATGCCAGCTTTAAAGCCATCGACAGCCTGGTGCATTCGGGTACGCATTTGCAGCTCTATTCGGTCAACGCCATTACCGCCGGTACCGAGGCCCAGGGTGAAGTGTCGGTACGGCTGGAAAAAGCCGGGCGCATTGTGAATGGCGCCGGCAGTGATACCGACATCGTGGTGGCATCGGCCAAGGCGTACATCAAGGCGCTGAATCTGATGCTGAACGCGCCAGCCAAATCGCACCCGCAAACCACCGTATGACTGACTTCACCCCCTTGTCTGAACCCAGTCGCCGCCATTATCTGGAGGCGATGGGCATCGACAGCTGGTACCCCCGGGTTCGGTTGCCGGCGGCCCCGCCACCGCTGACCTTTGATCTGGACGATACCGACTACGCTCCCGGGGCTGAGGCACCCCCGGTTGCCGCCCCGGGCGCGGAGCCAACTGCGCCTGCAGCAGCGTCGGCGCAACCGGCGGACAGACCGGTCGGGCAGCGCCCGGAATCAGCCCAGGCAACGGCCGAGCCAGCCGCCGACCCGGCGGGTCCTCAGGTGGTGCGCAGCAAAGCCGCTCCGGTGCCCCGGTTTGCCTTGTCGCTTAGTGTGGTGGGGGATTACCTGATTGCCGATTCCCTGGCCCGTGGCCTGAGCCAGCCAACGGACACCGGCCAGCAACTGCTGTTGAACATCCTCGCCACACTGGGTGTGGGGGCGGCCGATGTGCGTACCCACCACGTGGTGCAGTGGCCCTTGTTTACCAATCGTAAGGTGGATCAGGGGCTGGATCAGGCGCGGATTTATGTGGATGAAAAGCTCGATCAGTTTATCCGGCAATATCAACCGACGGCGATGCTGTCTTTTGGCGCTGTAATGCCGCGCCTTCAGGGCTGGCAACAGCCGAAAGGCGACTACGGCGATCTGCCCTGGGTTGGCTTGCCCTCCCTCTATCAGATGCTGAATGAGCCGATGAAAAAAGCCATTTGCTGGCATCGGCTGAAGCCCCTGGTCCAGCCCGCCGACCGGCAGGCATGATGCAACTGGCCCCGGCCGATGCCCGGATGCTTGATCAGGTGCGGCGCATCGATCTAGGCGCCGGGCCCTATCCCTGGCCTGAGACGGCTCTGGCGCGAGCCCTGCAGGCCGGTGAGCTGCAGCTGGCTACCACTGGAAACGAAACAGTTGGTTTTCTGGTCAGCCAGGCTGTGCTTGATGAAACGACGCTGATGCACTTGGCCGTCGCGGGTGAACATCAGCGCCAGGGATGGGGCCTGCAAATGATGCAGGGCTGGGTGGAGCAACAACGCCAGGCCGGGCAGCAACGGCTGTTGCTGGAAGTGCGCAACACCAATCAGGCGGCTATTTCCCTGTACCGCTCGCTGGGTTTTGAAACAGTTGGTGAGCGTCGTGGTTACTATGTCTCGCCTGGTGGCGTCGACGATGCGCTGGTCATGGCGCTCGACCTGAACGCGCACGGCTCAGCGAACCGTTGAATTTTCCTTCTGGGTCAGCAAGGTGCTCAGTTCCTGAATGGGCATGGGCTTGGCGTAGTAATACCCCTGCATTATGGTGCAGCCGTGAGCACGTAGAAAGTCGGACTGCTCCCGGGTTTCAACGCCTTCCGCTACCACGCTCAGCGACAGTGTTTTCGCCATTGCCAGAATGGCCTGGGTGATGACGGCATCGTTCTGGTCATCGGGCAGATCCATGATAAAGCTCCGGTCAATTTTCAACTCTTTCAGCGGCAACTGTTTCAACCGGGCCAGCGAGGAATAACCGGTGCCGAAGTCGTCGATGGAAAACTCCACCCCGCGTTGTCGCCAGGTCTGCATAGCGCTGAGACTGCGATCCAGATTTTCCATGGTGGCGGTTTCAGTGATTTCGAACATGACCCGGGGTACGTCGTCCGAGCGCTGATCAATCAGGTGGTGTAGCAGGGTCATGGTGTTGGTGTTCAGCAACGTCAGGTGCGACAGGTTAATGGACAGTGACGGCAGGGTTTCGCGGTCCAACCCGGCCTGACCGAGCTCGGCCAGGGCTTGTTCGACGACGCATTCGGTCAGTCGGTGGATCATGCCTTCGCGTTCCGCCAGGGGAATAAACTGGTCAGGGGGTACCCAGCCACGTTCGGAATGATGCCAGCGTATCAGCACTTCGGCACCCACCCACTGGGCGGTTGAAACTGACCATTGCGGTTGATAGACCAGCGTAAACGCCTGCTGTTCCAGGGCGTCCCGCAGGTCTTTTGCCAGAGACAGGCGTTCCAGCAGGGTCCGTTTCAGCTCTTCATGATAAAACGAATGACGGTCCCGGCCCTGGTGTTTAGCCCGCGACAACGCCATATCGGCCTGACGCATCAGGTCCTGCCCGGTACGTGCGTCCTTGGGGAACTCGCAGGAACCGGCGCTGAGGGTCTGGCTCAGCATCAGTTCATGATGGTGGCTGCGCATCACCCGGTTTTGCAACCAGTCGAGCCGT
>DASSWD010000228.1:0-2943 GCA_035705335.1 Marinobacter sp.
ACTGCGGTGTATTTGGTCTGTCCCGCCTTGATGGCCTCAATCGCGGCCTGTTTGATGTGTGCGGGGGTGTCGAAGTCCGGCTCGCCAGCACCCAGGCCAATAATGTCCTGACCAGCCGCGCGCAATTCAGCGGCTTTGTTGGTGACTGCGAGGGTAGGGGAAGGCTTGATCGCCTGTACTCGGCTGGAAAGTTGAAGGTCCAAACTTGAGCTCCTTAAAGCTGCGTTTATTGGGCTGCGAAGAACAGCAAGATGGTATCATGAAGCGTTGTGAACGCTAAATTTCTTGAGGTTTCGGAGGGTATACGCCCGTTATGGCAAATACGGCGACAGGCGACAAACAGGGGCTGTTCCGGGTTGATTCCCCGTACCAACCCGCCGGTGATCAACCCTCCGCGATTGCCGGGCTGGTGGACGGCATTCACTCCGGGCTGGCGCACCAGACCCTGCTGGGGGTGACGGGTTCCGGTAAGACCTTCACGGTGGCCAACGTAATCGAGGCCGTGCAGCGGCCCACCATCATCATGGCCCACAACAAAACCCTGGCGGCGCAGTTGTACGGGGAGTTCAAGGAATTCTTTCCGGACAACGCGGTGGAGTATTTCGTGTCTTACTACGATTACTACCAGCCCGAAGCCTACGTGCCGTCGTCGGATACCTTTATCGAGAAAGACGCGTCCATCAACGAGCACATCGAGCAGATGCGGCTGTCAGCCACCAAAGCCCTGCTGGAGCGGCCGGACGCGATCATCGTGGCGACGGTGTCGTCCATTTACGGTTTGGGTGATCCGCAGTCCTATCTCAAGATGATGCTGCATCTGGACCGGGGTGACCCGGTAGACCAGCGTGCCATCCTGCGCCGACTGGCCGAACTGCAGTACACCCGCAACGACATCGAGTTTCACCGCGCCAACTACCGGGTGCGCGGGGACGTGATTGACGTGTTCCCGGCGGAATCCGAAAAAGAGGCCATCCGCATCGAATTGTTCGACGACGAAGTGGAGAACCTCAGTTATTTCGACCCGCTGACCGGCGAGGTGCTGCGCCGTGTGCCCCGGGTAACCATTTACCCGAAATCCCACTACGTCACGCCTCGGCAAAAAGTGCTGGATGCCGTGGAACATATCAAGGTGGAGCTGGATGCGCGCCTGCAGCAGTTACGGGACAACAACCGGCTGGTGGAAGCCCAGCGTCTGGAAGAACGCACCCGCTATGACATCGAAATGATGCTGGAACTGGGCTACTGCAACGGCATCGAGAACTACTCCCGGTATCTGTCGGGCCGCAAGCCTGGGGAGCCGCCACCCACTTTGTTCGATTACCTGCCACCGAACGCGCTGCTGGTGGTGGACGAATCCCATGTCACCATTCCGCAGATCGGCGCCATGTACAAAGGCGACCGGTCCCGGAAAGAGACTCTGGTGGAGTACGGCTTCCGTTTGCCCTCGGCACTGGACAACCGGCCCATGCGGTTTGAGGAATGGGAACGGATTGCGCCCCAGATGATTTTTGTTTCAGCCACGCCAGGCAATTACGAGGCAGAACACGCCGGCCAGGTGATGGAGCAGGTGGTGCGGCCGACCGGGCTGCTGGACCCTCAAATGGAAGTGCGCCCGGCGTCCACCCAGGTGGACGATCTGCTCTCGGAGATCCACGCCCGGGTGGCGGTCAGGGAGAGGGTGCTGGTGACCACGCTGACCAAGCGCATGGCGGAAGACCTGACCGATTTCCTGATGGAGCACGACATCAAGGTGCGGTATCTGCACTCGGACATCGACACCGTGGAGCGGGTGGAAATCATCCGGGATCTGCGCCGGGGCGAGTTTGATGTGCTGGTGGGCATCAACCTGCTGCGGGAAGGCCTGGATATGCCGGAGGTGTCTCTTGTGGCGATTCTGGATGCCGATAAAGAAGGCTTCCTGCGTTCCGAGCGTTCCCTGATCCAGACCATCGGCCGGGCGGCGCGGAATGTGAACGGTAAAGCCATTCTATACGGTGATCGCATCACCGGGTCCATGCAGCGGGCAATTGACGAAACCGGGCGCCGCCGGGAAAAACAGGTGGCCCATAACGAAGCGCATGGTATTACGCCCACCGGTCTGAACAAGAAGATCTCCGACATCATGGAAGGGGCGCCCGGCGGTGGTGGTCGTGGCCGACGCAAGGCCGAGCGGCCGGGACAGAAAGCGGCGGAGGAAGCCGAGGATTATCGGGTGAGGCTGGGCAGCCGCTCGCCAGAGGACATTCTCAAGGAAGTGTCGAAACTGGAAGATGATATGTACAAAGCCGCCTCGGATCTGGACTTCGAAACCGCCGCTCGCCTGCGGGATCAGATTTCCGAGCTGAAGGAAGCGGCCCTGCGCACGGCCTGATCAGGGGCGCTTCGGGCCCACAATGACAGCGGCCTGCAGTGGCTGGTTGCGGCCGTAGCGGGACATACGGTCAAACACTCGCCGGTCGATGGGCAGGTATTGCTTGTCGGCCACGGTTTCGCCTTCCTCCACGTCGATTTCCGGGTCGTGCAGATAGACAAAGTCGTCGTCGATAGCACACACCGTCACCCAATGCGGTACCCGGCTGCGGTTCAGTTGCCAAGTGCTGATCAGAATGACGGGAATCTGGCCGTTATGCAGGGCGGCCTCCATGGCGTCCAGGGTCAGCGGGTCATGGTGCAGCTGGATGCCGGTCTGGCCGATGTCGTGCAGGAAGCCCTCATGCACCAGCTCCAGCACCCGCTTTTTATCTTCGTTACGCACCGTGTCCTTGAACAACGCACCTTCCTGATTGATCCAGGCGCTGGCCTCAAAACCACGATGCCACGCAGACAGCGCAAGCCCGTGGGGGCCACAACCGCCGTGACCGGCCAGCATGAAAATGGTGGTGGCTTCCCGCCAGATTTTCAGCTCTTCCAGGGTGGTCACCGGTTGTTGCTCGTCCAGCGCAG
>DASSWD010000229.1:0-4883 GCA_035705335.1 Marinobacter sp.
AACCTGCCGCCCGGTCGTGGCCCAAGCCAGAGCCGGGTACGAGAACCTGAGGTGCCCGGGCGACGATTATGTGGA
This sequence comes from Marinobacter sp., assembly GCA_035705335.1. Taxonomy (GTDB): domain Bacteria; phylum Pseudomonadota; class Gammaproteobacteria; order Pseudomonadales; family Oleiphilaceae; genus Marinobacter. The sequence continues at coordinate 76 of DASSWD010000229.1, forward strand.
ACCTGATTCGATTGGCTTTTTTCCGGTTTGCTGCGGGCGGCTGGATTCCGGCCGGCTGGTTCGAACCCAACCTGCCAGCGGAAAGCGAGCGGGCAGCCCGGACCGGGCATCTGACGCTGGAAGTGGTCAGCCACTGTTGGAATTACTCCCATTTCCTGGTCTATCAGTTGAGCTCTCTGGTGTTGTTCCCGCCGAACAAGCTCGATGTCACCATGACGGTGTTTTACAGCCCGGAAGATACCCGCACCGAAGCCTTGCTGGCGTTCTTCGGTCGCCAGGCCGTTCCCGGCGTGAGCTGGAACTGGCAGCCGATTCCGAAACAGGAGTTGTTCCGCCGGGGCATCGGTCGTAATCGGGCCGCCCTGGCCACGAAGGCCGACTGGGTCTGGTTCACCGACTGCGATCTGATGTTCCGGGAAGGTTGCCTGGACAGCCTGGCAGACGTGTTGCAGGGGCGGCGTGATGCGCTGCTGTTCCCCCGGGAGGAGCGCACCACCGATCTGTTGGCGGAAGACAATCCCATGCTCAAAGCTGGCTCGGCGGGTCCGCAGGTGCTGGACATTGATGTTACCTCGTTCACCACTCGCGCAATTGCAAAGGCCACCGGTCCGCTGCAGATTGCCCATGGCGACGTCTGCCGGGCAGTGGGGTACTGCCGAAATATCAGTCTGTACCAGCAGCCGGTGGAAAGCTTTGCCAAGTGCCATGAAGACCGGGCGTTTCGCTGGTTATTGAGGAGCCAGGGGCAGCCGATCAACGTGCCGGCGGTCTACCGCATCCGACACATTGCCAAAGGGCGTTACGCGGGAAGTGAAACCCGGAGTCGGTTCCGGACCTGGTTGAGGGTCTGGCAATCGCGGTGGCGAGACTGGAAACAGGGTAAGGCTTCATGAATGGCAAGGCCGCAATCGCGTTCATAACAGCGACCTGGTCCGGTGACCTCGAGCATTTCCGGGTCATGAGGTGCTCCCTGGAACGGTCTGCCCTGGCGAAACACCCCCACTACGTGGTTGTTCAGGACGAGGATCTGTCCCTGTTCGAGGAGTTCCGCGGGCGGCCGGGTTTAACGTTGCTCTCCACCGGGGACGTATTGCCGGAGGAGGTTGAACGCAGGCGGGTTCGGGCTCGCCGGCTCGCTGAACATTTTGGCCGGGACTTTACCCGTATTTGCGGCAGTCTCAAACGAAAGCTTGGCTGGCCAGTCTGGCCGTCCTACACCGGTTGGCACACTCAACAGTTATGCAAGCTCGAGCTTGCCAGCAATCTGGATGTTGATCTCGCCGTTATTATCGATTCAGACGTGCTGGTCACGCCATCGGCCTCCGACGGGGATTTCCTTGCGGAATCCGGAACGGTTTGCTTTGCCGACTGGCGTAGTCGATCCGACCTGGACGGCAAGGTCAGGAACTGGGTGAATGAGTCGGAACGCCTGGTGGGCGCCGATGCGCCCCGCGATCCCGTGAATGCCTACTTCGATACCCCCTTTGTGTTTGATCGAAGACTTCTGGCCTCGGCACTTGCCGATCTTGCCAGTAGAACCGGAAAGAGCTGGTGGAAGGCGTTTCTGGATCGGCCGCCCCGACGTTGGTCAGAATTCGGTTTCTACAAGGCTTACCTGATGCACAGGGCCAGTGAGGCGGCTGTTGAATGGCGAGAACCGGCCTTTTTTCGTTATGTTTACGACACAAGCGATGCCCGACAGGTGGTTTCGGCGGTTGTTGACATGATCTCAGATCCGGACATTCATTATGTCACCATTCATTCCCAGGCCAGTGGGCGTGAGGACTGGGACGCACAGGCGTATTTGGCACCCCTTCTGTCGTCGTTGAAGCACGGGAACTGATTTGTGCATACATCCTTTGAGCGTTCCGCAACCCGTCTGTCTGCCATCAAGGGACTGAGTGCCGAGCGATGGTTCTCGCTTGTGTTTGCAGGCTGGCTGGTATTGTCTGTAACCACACCGGAAGATGTGTACCGCACGTTCTTCCATGCGCTGATTTATCCGCTCACCGTATTCCTGCTCGTGCGCGCAGAGGGTGATGCCCTTCGGAACGACGCGTTCGTTCGCCTGTTTCTTGTTTTTTGCGGGTACATGGCAATAACGACATGGGTGGTCGGTACGGGCCCCGTGGAGGATGACATTCAGGCGACCCGATGGGGCTTCGAGGCTGCTCTCGGAATGGCGGCCTTCTATTTGTGGATGCGTTCAGTGGTCTCCCGTGGCGTGTTCTGGGGGCGCTGGTTCCTGCTAATGGCGCTGTTGGGTGCTGTAGCCGGTATGCTGTCCTCCCTGAACGGTATAGTGGCCGGTGCCAGGATTGGGGGGCTTGGCGCAATGGAGCAACCGATCCAGGGACCATCGATCGCAATCGTCTTTCTCGCCGTCGGACTGTTTCTGACGTTTCGCCGCCACCGGGCGAGCAGTCGCGCAGATCTTGTCGTTGGAATTGTCTCAGTGGTTGCTGTGTCAGTCTTTGTCACACTCACCCAAAGCCGGGCCCCGCTCATTACCCTTGTGCTATACCTGTTGTTCTTCGCCACTGTTCAATACCTTCAACGTCAGCGGGCCGTGGCCATTTATGCCGTTGTTCTCGTCCTTGGATCGGTTGCTGCGCTGATTCATTGGCTGACAGGGCTTGATGTGTTTTTCGAGCACCTGATTGCCCGGGGAGCCTCCTATCGGCTCGATATCTGGACGGCCTACCTGACGTACCTTCCCGAGTCCGTGATGCTGGGTAACGGCGCCGGTATGAATTTCGACCTGACCGATGCTTCCCGGCTCTATCTGGAACCCATGGGACTGGATATTTCCCATCCGCACAATCTCTGGTTGGGGGCGTTTGTTGAAACGGGGCTGATTGGACTCCTGATGCAGGGAGCTCTGGTCATTCTTCCGGTGGTCGCGGCGTTTCGCAGTCGCTGTCCTGCTACCGACAAACTCCATCTGTTGGCCATTGTCGGTCTGTTTCTTATGCTCACGTTCTCGGACGAGTACACCCTGCTGATTTCCCTCCACCCAATCTGGTTCTTCGGCTGGGTGCCGCTTGTCTTTGTTTGGGTATGGTCCACCCGTGAGCGTCCGTTGAAAGACCCTGGTGGCCGTAACCGATCAAATCAGGAGCCTCGGGAACCATGACAGAACTGACTTTCTGCATTTTCTCGTTCAATCGGGGGCGTTACCTCCGCAACTGCGTGGAATCGATCCGCGCCTGTGCTCCGGGCGCGGACATTGTCATCTTTGACGACAACAGTGATGATCCGGAGACCCGGGACTACCTTGAGCAGGCCGCTGAAGGCTGCCGGATTGTGGAGCCCACGGAAATCGGAACGATCAAGCATGGTGGGCTCTACCACAATATGAATGCAGCCCTGGAGCTGCTCGGTGACAGGTCGCTGCTTTGTTTCCTGCAGGATGACACCCAACTGGTGAGGCCTGTCCTGGACACTGACGTGAGTGAACTGGCATCGATATTTGAGCGTCGACCGGAACTCGGGTTCGTGCACCCCTGCTTTATTCGTGGCGTTGACCTGAAGAAGAGACCGGTAACGCCCTTGCCCGGCCCGGCGGCAGGCTTTTTCTACCGACAGGATACCGGCCAGAGTGCTGGCATCCACTACTCGGATCTGGTTATTTTCAAGCCGCGCCGACTGATTGACGTGGGGTGGCGCTTCCAGCAGTCCGAACCGGCAAACGATGCCCAGGCCCGGGCGTTGTTTGGCATGATGGTCTACATGTGGCTCCCGATCGCGATGTGGTTGCCCGAGGTTCCAGCCTACCGAGGCAAAAAGAAAACGCTGGGGTTGCGGCTGGCGGAAAAGAAGAAGCGCGTCGGCTTTTATTCGTTCCGGCTGCTCACTGACAGGGAAGTAGAGCTTGCCAGGGATCAGGCCCCACCCAGGTTGCCGGTGGCTGAGGATTTCCTCGATTGCGTTTCAGGCACCCCCGCCAAACCCTGGACCTACAACCCGCTTACCGGGCTCCGGCTGTTCAAGCAGCTTAACAATCTCGAGGTTGCTTTACGGCGCTGGCTAAGACGCTGAGCCAGGGCCGCAAAGCGTCCGTTTCAGGCAATCGGGACACTATGAAAGGAGAGAAGCAGAATGGCCGGATCACCAGAGATTGTTGTCATCAGCCTTGCCAGAGCCACAGAGCGGCGGGCCTCTATCCAGCGGCAGTTTGCCGAACTGAATGTACCTTTCCGCTTCTTTGATGCGGTGGATGGCAAAAAGGGGCACGCGCTCTTTGGCCATTATGACGCCGATAAGGCAAAGCGGATTGGTGAAATACCGTTGAGCGCAGGGCACCTTGGCTGTTACGCAAGCCATTACCTTGTCTGGCAGCGCTGTGTGGAATCTGGTCAGCCGATTGTTGTCCTCGAAGACGATGCCATGCTCTTTGCCGAGCCCTTTCTGAGATTCTTAAGGTTGGCTCCAGATCTTCCTGCCGGGATCGAGTGCGTTCGGCTGTTCGAAAGTAAATCGCGCAATCGCGACTCGCTGGACGTTCTGGAAATTGGTGGACTGACCATTGCCAAGTTCCTGCGTGGCCACAAGAGCGCAACCGGCTATTATCTGACGCCCTCTGCGGCACGAAAATTTCTAAAATACGGCGAACGCTGGGCAGAACCCGTGGACATTGAAATGGACCAGTTCTGGGCGAACGGCGTAGAGTGCTACGGCGTGGTGGAACCGTGCCTCACCCACAATCCCGAATTCGAGTCCGGGATCGATACGGGCATAGATACCGCGAAAGTGCGACGAGGTTTTATGAGGTTGCGTTGGCGCTGGTATCTGCTGAAAGGCAAGGT
>DASSWD010000230.1:0-19462 GCA_035705335.1 Marinobacter sp.
AGGGACTCGAAGGCAGCTACATCAAAATCGAAGTGTTTGACGGCCAGGCGGCGGGCGATCTCTTCTGTCTGGGTGCGGACGCGTTTCGGATCGAGCATGATTATCCTGATGGTTCGGTTGCAAAGTGGGTCAAGAATGTACGGCATTATACCTGCACGAATCTGACGTACCACCACCTCACTTGTAGCGCGGGTTGGCACTCTCCGAATCCAGAGCAGTCAGTCGCTGCTGTTTTTCCGCCAGTTTGATCTCCAGGCCCCGGAGCACCGGCTGATAGTAACGGCGCTGGTGGATAGCTTCCGGCAGGTACACCTCACCGGCTGCGTAGGCATCCGGCTCATCATGGGCATAACGGTACTCATCGCCGTGGCCGAGGCTTTTGAGCAGTTTGGTTGGGGCATTGCGCAGGTGCACCGGCACCTCGTAATCCGGGTCCTGGCGAATGTCGGCCATGCAGGCGTTGTAGGCCTTGTAAACCGCATTGCTTTTCGGAGCCAGTGCCAGATAGGTCACCGCCTGGGCCAGGGCCAGCTCCCCCTCAGGAGAACCCAGTCGTTCCTGGGCATCCCAGGCCTGCAGGGTGATCTGTAAGGCCCTGGGGTCGGCGTTGCCAATGTCTTCACTGGCTATGCGCACCAGGCGCCGGGCAATATAGAGCGGGTCGCAGCCACCGTCGAGCATTCTGCACAGCCAGTAAAGGGAGCCGTCCGCGCTGGAACCTCGCACGGATTTGTGCAGCGCGGAGATCTGGTCGTAAAACACATCACCGCCCTTGTCGAACCGCCTCAGGCTGGTTTGCAGGACCTGCTCCAGAACGTCCGGAGTGACCTGCATCATTCCCTGGTCATCACGCTCTGCCAGGTCACCGGAGACTTCGAGGATATTCAGGGCGCGCCGGGCGTCTCCTCCGGACGCCCGAGCCATGGCGTCGCGAACGTCCGGGTCGACCCGAAGCCTGCCTCCGAAACCCACCTCACTGGCCAGGGCGCGCTCAAGCAGCGCCAGGATGTCATCGTGTTCGAGATTCTTGAGCACATAAACGCGGGTTCGCGACAACAGCGCGCTGTTCAGTTCAAACGAGGGGTTTTCCGTGGTGGCGCCCACGAAAATGAAGGTGCCGTCTTCGATGTGCGGCAGGAACGCATCCTGCTGGCTCTTGTTGAACCGGTGCACCTCATCCACGAACAACAGTGTGTCGCGGCCATCGGCCTGCTTCCGGTGTTTTGCCCGGTCAACGGCTTCACGGATGTCCTTGACGCCGCTCAAAACGGCAGAGAGCGTTTCGAAGCTCAGACTGCTGACCGTCGCGAGCAGCCGCGCAAACGTGGTTTTGCCAACACCTGGCGGCCCCCAGAGAATCATGGAATGCAACTGGCCCTGCTCCACCGCCCGCCGAAGCGGCTTGCCGGGGCCCACCAGATGGGCCTGCCCGACATACTCAGCCAGCGACGCCGGCCGCATGCGTGAGGCCAGCGGCTGAAAACCGGTGTCTGCCTGAAACAGACTGTCCTGCATCAGGCGCCGTCCCGGATCACATCCACTCCCTCCGGATAGTCGAGCCGGAAGGCAGACGCGTCGATGGCTTCGTTCAGGCTGATGTCATCGAAGCTGAGAATGCTGAGCTGGGACAGCGAATCCCGCAGGCGCATTTCCTGCAGTTCGCCATCGTAGAAACTCAGTTGCAGGGAGGTAAACAGTGAATCAGCCGCCCGTGGTGTCAGGGTAAACTCCCGGGTGTTGTCACCGATGTGGCGGACCGTCACCTCGTAGGTCTCATTCAGATTGTCCACCTCACCGCTGAGCAACAACGCGGGTGTCGTTTGCGCCCGGTCATCGAGGTTGTGGATGGTGACCTGCTCCAAATCCGGGTCGTACACCTCAACCTGCTCGCCGTCGCTGACAATAAACTGTGACAGCGGTGCCTCAGTTTCCCAATAGAACAGGCCCGGCCGCTTCACCTTGAGGGACCCGCGGGTTTCCTGAACCTGGCTGCCATTTTCATTCACCACAATCTGGATAAACCGGGCCTGGTAGGTTTCGTAACCGCTGAGCAGATCGGTCAGGGCTTCCACGGCGGGTTTGACGTCGTGGGCTTCCTCGGCCTGAACCAGTCCGGGCAAAACCAGCATCAGCATCCAGAACAGAGTATTTGTCAGACTCTTACGCATAGCGTGTCTCCTAATCGCGTGGCGGCGGGGGTGCCAGCACTTCACGAGCACCGTTGTGTCCCGCCGAACTGACCACACCGGATGCCTCCATGGCATCCACCAGGTTGGCGGCTCGGTTGTAGCCAATCTTGAATTTTCGTTGCACGGAGGATATCGACACCCGACGGCTTTCCGTCACGAAGGCAACGGCTTCATCATACAGGGCGTCACCGTCCTCTCCACCGCCGGGGCCATCATTCAGGCTTGGCACGCCAGGCAGATGCTCCCCCTCCGCACCACTGAGCACATCATCGATGTATTCCGGTTCCCCGCGGGCTTTCCAGGCGCTGACCACCCGGTGCACTTCATCGTCATCGACGAACGCCCCGTGAACCCTGACCGGCAGGCCTGAGCCCGGCGGCAGGTAGAGCATGTCGCCGTGGCCCAGCAGCTGTTCGGCACCACCCTGGTCCAGCACCGTCCGGGAATCGATCTTGGACGACACCTGAAACGACATGCGGGTCGGAATATTGGCCTTGATCAGGCCGGTAATCACATCCACCGACGGACGCTGGGTAGCCAGAATCAGATGGATACCGGCGGCCCTGGCCTTCTGGGCAATCCGGGCAATCAACTCTTCGACCTTCTTGCCAACGATCATCATCATGTCGGCGAATTCATCGATCACCACCACGATGAACGGCAGGGTGCCCAGCTCGGGGCGTTCCTGTTCCTCGTTAGCAAGGTACTCGTCCGGCTTCCAGATCGGATCCAGCAGTGGTTCGCCCTCGGCGCGGGCATCCCGTACCTTTTTGTTGTAACCGGCAATGTTGCGCACGCCCAGGCTGGCCATTAGCCGGTACCGGCGCTCCATCTCAGCCACACACCAGCGCAGCGCGTTGGCGGCTTCTTTCATGTCGGTGACCACCGGCGCCAGCAGGTGCGGAATACCGTCATAGATGCTCAACTCCAGCATCTTCGGGTCCACCATGATGAAGCGGACTTCTTCCGGCGACGCCTTGAGTAGCATGCTGAGCAGCATGGCGTTCACACCCACGGATTTACCGGAACCCGTGGTGCCGGCCACCAACAGGTGCGGCATCTTGGCCAGATTGGCGACCATGGGATTGCCGCCGATGTCGTTACCCAGTGCCAGGGTCAGCGGTGAGCTGGATTCCTGGAAGACCTTCGCGCTGAGCACTTCGCTCAGGCGCACAATTTCACGTTCCTCATTGGGGATCTCGATACCCACCACAGATTTGCCGGGAATGACTTCCACCACCCGTACACTCAACACCGCGAGGGACCGGGCCAGATCCTTTGCCAGGTTCGAGATCTTGCTGACCTTGATGCCGGGCGCCGGCTTGATCTCAAACCGGGTGATTACCGGCCCCGGATTGACCTCAACCACTTCCACGGTGACGCCGAAATCGGCCAGTTTCTCTTCCAGAAGCCGGGACATGTGCTCCAGGGCTTCCTCGGAGTAGCCCTTTTCCTGATGCTCTTCCGGGGGGTCCAGAAGAGAGATCGGCGGCAACGGGCTTTCAACCTCTTCGAGCAACGATCCCTGCCTGGTTCTGCCCTGCGAAGAACGGCCCCCGGCATCGTCTTTTTTGAACGGTGCAATCTTTACCTGGCGGGCGGCCTGCACCTCAGGAACCGGGACAGCTTCGGTTTTTGGCCGCTCTCGGCGTTGATCCGTCGAACTGACACCATCATGGGAACTGAAGCTTTCCAACCGAGCGGGTTCCGGATCGACCTCCGCCAGGCCATCGATGCCCGGCTCACGACGGTGGCGCACAGGGGCATCCCGGTGCAGCTTGGCAGAAGAGCTTTTATCAGTCTCGGTTGCCGGCTTTTTACCGCCAAACAGACGGCGCCACCAGGGCAGTTTTGTGAGCCCTTCACCGCCGGCATCCGAAGTTTTCACCCGGTCGCTCACCACCGGTGGTTCCGGCCTGACCGGTTCGGTTCTGGTTTGGGGGGGCAACCGTGGCTCAGCTTCTCTGGTCGCAGGCGCCGGTCGGGATTTTGTTCTGCCATCACCTGAGGTCAGTGTTTTCAGACACTGACCGGATTTCAGAGCCAGGCCGCCGACCTGATCCATCAGCCAGAACCATGACAGCCCCGTGGTCACGGTCAGCGCAAACGAGAGAATAGCAATCAGCAGAAGCGTGGTGGCTGGCAGATTAAAGAACCGGACCATGGCTTCAGAGACCGCTGTGCCCAGCACACCGCCGGACGGCTCACCCAGGCCGAACACCGAATAGAGCGATAGCAGGCTGGTGGCAGACAACAGAATCAACAGGAAACCGCCAAAACGGACCATTAACAGTGGCCAGTGCATATCCAGTGGCTGGTTCCGACGGCGAATCAGCATCACCGCGTAGCCAGCGACCATGGCCGGGAACAGCCAGGACACGTGACCAAAGAAATCCATCAGCAAACTGGCAAGCCAGGCCCCGGTGCGCCCTGCGTCGTTCTGAACGTGAATATCGTGGCCGATGCTGGCCCAGCCGGGATCACTGGGGGTGAACGTGACCAGCGCCATCGCCAGGTAAATACAGAGCACGATAAGGGCCAGCACCATGCCCTCCCGGGCCCCCTGGGCAACAAGACGACGGAAGCGCTGCTGTTTTTCTGTCAGTTCCTTGCTGTCTGTTCGCTTCGCTTTAGCGGATTCCGCCATGGATACCTGAACCGTCCGTCTGTTTTAGTCGCGCAATGCCTGAAACCCGCGTTCCAGATCCTTTTTCAAATCATCGATGGCTTCAATGCCAACGGACAACCTGACCAGATTCTCGGTAATACCCGCTCTCTCCTTGTCTTCGGGAGACAGCCGGCCATGGGTTGTGGTGGCCGGATGGGTGATGGTGGTTTTGACATCCCCCAGATTTGCGGTGATGGAAATCATTCGGGTGGCGTCGATAAAGCGCCAGGCTTCCTCACGGCTGCCCTTCAACCGGAACGATACAACCCCACCGAAACCGTCCTGCTGACGTTTGGCCAGCTCATGTTGGGGGTGGCTCTCAAGGCCGGCATAATAAACCCGCTCAACCTCGGGCTGGCCCTCTAGCCAACGGGCCAACTGTAGCGCATTGTCACAATGGGCGCGCATACGAATCGGTAAGGTTTCCAACCCCTTCTGGAACACCCAGGCGTTGAACGGGCTCATGGACGGTCCGGCAGACCGGATAAACCCGTACACTTCATCCAGCAGCTTGGCCGGACCGACCACCACGCCCCCGATGCATCGGCCCTGGCCGTCCAGGAACTTGGTTGCGGAATGAATCACCAGATCGGCGCCGTGCTCCAGCGGCCGCTGCAGAACCGGCGTGCAGAAACAGTTGTCCACCACAAACAGCGCGTCGTAGGCTTTCGCCAGGGCAGACAGCGCGGCCATATCGGCGATCTCGCACAGCGGGTTGGACGGGGTTTCAATGAACAGCATCCGGGTTTCCGGGCGCATGGCACTGCGCCACTCGTCCAGGTCGGTCAGGCTGACGAAACTGGTCGCCACACCAAAGCGGGCCAGGTACTTCTGGAACAGAACGTTGGTGGTACCGAACACCCCTCGGGAGCACACCACATGGTCACCGGCCTGCAACAGGGACATACAGGTGCTGAGAATGGCGGCCATGCCAGAGGCCGTCGCAACCGCTTTCTCGCCGCCCTCCATGGCGGCAATCCGGGCCTCAAACCCCTGCACGGTGGGATTGGTGAACCGGGAGTAAATGTTACCGGGTTCCTCGCCGCCAAATCGGGCGGCGGCCTGAGCCGCACTGCCGTAGACAAAGCTGGAGGTGGGGAAAATCGCGTCACTGTGTTCCAGTTGGCCAGTGCGCACCTGCCCTGCCCTGACCGCGAGGGTGTCAACCGACACTCCCTCAAGGTCGGATTCCGGTATCCAGGCGTGTTCGTCGCGTCCGAAAGTCATGGTGTTCTCCAGGGGCCGGGATCGGTTCAGTCTTCGTCGTTGTAGAGGTCGATAATGCCATTTTCGCCATCACTAACCATGCCACCGGAGGACTTGCTCTCGTCCTTGCGGAGCGACTCAAGCCTGACCAGGTAGGCTTCATCAACGTCACCGGTGATGTAGTCGCCATCAAAGACCGAGCACTCCCAGCCGTCGATGCGGTCATTCACATCGCTCACGCAGGCGATCAGGTCATCCAGGTCCTGGTACACCAGCCAATCGGCGCCAATCAGTTCCTTAACCTCTTCTACCGAGCGGTTATGGGCAATCAGTTCGTTGGCCGAGGGCATGTCGATGCCATACACATTCGGGAAGCGCACAGGGGGTGCCGCCGAGGCAAAGTAAACCTTGCGCGCACCGGCATCCCGGGCCATCTGGACGATTTCCTTGCAGGTGGTGCCCCGCACAATGGAGTCATCCACCAGCATTACATTCTTGCCCCGGAACTCCAGATCAATGGGGTTCAGCTTCTGGCGCACGGATTTCTTGCGCATCTTCTGGCCCGGCATGATGAACGTGCGGCCGATGTAGCGATTCTTGATGAAGCCTTCCCGATATTTGACGCCCAGGTGGTAGGCCATCTGCATCGCCGACGTGCGGCTGGTGTCCGGAATTGGAATCACCACATCAATGTCATGCTCCGGACATTCCCGCAGGATTTTATCCGCCAGCACTTCGCCCATGCGCAGGCGCGCCTTGTACACCGATACCCGGTCCATGATCGAATCCGGGCGGGCGAAATACACGTGCTCAAAGATGCACGGGAACAGCTTGGGCGACTGAGCACACTGTTCGGTATACAGACTGCCGTCGGTCTCGATATAGACTGCCTCACCCGGGGCGATGTCACGCACCAGGGTGAAACCGGCCGCGTTCAATGCCACGCTTTCAGAGGCGATCATGTATTCCTTGTCGCCGTTATCGCTTTCGCGAACGCCGTAGCAGGCGGGGCGAATACCGTTCGGATCCCGGAAGCCAACAATGCCATAACCGGTGATCATGGCAATCACGGCGTAGGCTCCGCGACAACGCTGGTGCACCGCCCGCACGGCTGCAAAAATTTCGTCTTTGGTGGGGTTCAGTTGACCAAGCTTCTGCAGCTCATGAGCAAACACGTTCAGCAGCACTTCTGAATCGGAGTTGGTGTTGATATGGCGCAGGTCGGTGCGGAACAGATCGCTGCTCAGTTCATCCGCATTGGTGAGATTGCCATTGTGCGCCAGAGTAATGCCGTAAGGGCTGTTCACATAGAACGGCTGGGCTTCGGCGGAGCTGGAGCTGCCGGCAGTGGGATAACGAACGTGGCCAATACCCACGTTACCAGCCAGGCGCCGCATGTGCCGGGTGTGGAAAACATCCCGCACCAGCCCGTTGTCCTTGCGCAGAAAAAATCGGTTGTCCTGGAAGGTCACAATACCCGCCGCATCCTGGCCACGGTGCTGAAGAACAGTCAGCGCATCGTAAAGAAGCTGGTTGACGTTTGAAGTACTGACGATACCGACAATGCCGCACATGGCTTGGGAAGTCTCCGAGTATTAAAACTGAATGTTAACGGGATGCAGGCGTGGGTTCCACGCCTTCTTCAGGCCTGGCTGGGTCTTGCGTTCCGGCAGGCTGACCTGCGGAGCCGAGAAACCGGGCGAATTCATCGCCCAGGGTTCGGCGCGACCAGTCCTCCACCACGGCCAGGCGCTCGATCATGACAGAGGTGCGCCACCAGGTATCCTGAGCCAGCGGCGTGTAACGGGTGAAAGCAATGGCAACGATGACCACCATCACTCCACGCAACAGACCGAACCCCATTCCCAGTACCCGGTCCGTGGCCGAGAGGCCGGTGGCCTTCACCAGATGACCAATCATGTTGTTGATAATGGCGCCAACAATCAGGGTGGCGAAAAACAGGATCGCGAACGCCGCAATCAGCCGCACCAGCGGAGTTTCCACCGAGGGCTCCAGCAACGCCTGCATTTGCGGATGAAAGGTACGGGCGATGATGAAGGCGCCCACCCAGGTGACCAGGGAAAGGGCCTCGCGCACGAAACCCCGTTTAAGACTGATAAGTGTGGAGACCGCGATTAGGGCAATGATGACCCAATCAATCCAGATCAGCGCTTCCATGGAAAACCCGGTGAAGGAACGGAAGCGCGAATTCTATCAGGAAACACCCGCGCACCAAACAGCCTGGCCGGGTTATCGGCCGACCAACTGTCACTTGTCGCCGCTGGTCACCAGGCTATTGAGTCCGAAGGCGCTGTCCAGAGCGGTTTTGGCTTTCTCCGCATCGGACTTGTTCACGAACGGCCCGCTGAACACCCGGGTGAATGTCTGGCCACTCTGGGTTACCTGCTGCAGATGGGCGCCATAGCCCATGTCGACCACGCGATCCCGAAGCCGACGGGCATTGTCCTCGTTGCCAAAGCTGCCCAGTTGAACCACCCAGGCGCCTTCCAGCGAGCGGGTGAATTCGGCTCCGTCCTCTTCTGCAGATTGTTCAGCGCCAGCGGCGGAATCGCGGTTTGATCCGGTGTCCGGCGTCTGGGAATCAGCGGGCATCTGGGTGGCATCTGTCGCCGTCGGCGGTGCAGCCTGAGCATCATCGACAGGCGCGACAGGCGCGGAACCCGCGGCCGACGCCGGGGATTCACCGGATTCAATGATTTGATAATCCACAGTGCCCTCATCCGCTGGCGGCTGGGGCACTTCCTTGCCACCTTGCGCATCCTCCAGATACCGGGGTTCTTCGGAGGCCGGCGTCTGGGGCAGATTCACTTCCGGGAACGGGGGTACTTCCGGGATGGTAATAGGCGTGGACTGCCGTTCCGAATGGGGCTCATCAAAAATCATCGGAACGAAAATCACGGCCAGCGATACGAGTACCAAGGCACCGATGATCCGTTGCTTCAATCCATCCACGTGAAAAAACTCCCTTTCGGTCAACTGTTGTGGCGAGCTACTGATATAGCGAGAGGGTATACAGCGAGATACTACCCGCGAACGGGACGCAACTCAAAGATGCATACTTGCCATGGAGAAAGTTTAAGGCATCAGACTGGCGAGCGCGCGAACCACCAGGAGCGGGCCGCAGCCACGGTAAAGAAGGAACCAAACACGATCAGGATGTCGGTGCGGTCTGCCGAGCACCATACCTCATCGAGCGCCGCACCCACCGACTCATGCAGGTGTACATGGCTGAGCTCCGCCCGCGTTGCCCGGGCCTGCAACTGATCCGCCGCCAATCCCCGAGGCACCTCCAACGGGGCCAGATGCCACTCATCCACCACCGGAGCCATGGCCCTCAGCACACCCTCGACGTCTTTATCCGAAAGGGCAGAAAACACAGCTTTGACCCGGCACCCGGAAAACTTGCCGGGGCCGAGGCGGCGGGCCAGCCAGCGGGCGGCGTGGGGATTATGGCCCACATCCACATACAGGGCGGGTTGTTCGCTCAGCCGTTCAAACCGGCCTGCTACGCGGATACCCGACGCCTGCTGCGCCAGTGTAGCGAGGGGCACTGCAGGTTCCAGGGCACGCACCAACACCACGCCCGCAGCAACGCTCTCCACCGGTAACGGCCCTGCAGGCAAGGCCACAGATTCGCCTTCGAATTGCAGTATCACCGGATCAGACGCCTGGTCACCAGGCACCAACCGATAGCTTTCACCCACCCTCTGCAGAACCACTTTCTGCGCTGCCGCCTGTTGTAGAACTGACGACGGTGGCTCCGGGTCCGCGCAGACGGCCAGGATACCCGGGCGCAGGATTCCGGCCTTCTCGAAGCCGATGGACTCACGGTTGTCCCCGAGAAACCCGATGTGGTCTATGTCGATGGAGGTAATCACTGCGACATCCGCATCCAGTACGTTCACGGCGTCCAGGCGACCGCCCAGGCCCACCTCCAGCACCCAATCCTCAACGCCGGCCTTTTCCAAGGCGACGAAGGCAGCCAGCGTGCCGAACTCGAAATAGGTCAGTGAAACACCTCGTCGCGCCGTTTCAACCTGCTCGAACGCGGCCACCAGGCTCACATCATCAATGTCGGTTCCGTTCAGCCGCACCCGCTCGTTGTAGGTCTGCAGGTGTGGGGATGTGTAGGCTCCTGTGGTCCGGCCGTTAGCCAGCAGCAGGCCTTCGATGGTGGCAACAGTGGAGCCTTTACCATTGGTACCGGCGACGGTGATGATGCGGGCTTTCGGTTTGGTCGGGAACAGTCGGCGAAGAACGATCAGAACCCGGTCCAGGCCCAGATCAATTTCCGTGGGATGGATGGCCTCCAGCCAGGCCAGCCAGTCCCCGACCGAAGCACCGGGGCCCGGCCGGGAAACCGACGCCCCGGGGGCGTCAGTGGTCGGTAGGTTCATCAGTGTCAGGCTTTTCCGTCAGCGTGATCTCGATGGGCGCTTCGGTGCCCGGCTTATCCTGGCCAGTAAACTTGGCTAGCAAATGGGCAATGCGCTCGCGCATCTGATGGCGATGCAGAATCATGTCGATGGCGCCGTGTTCCAGCAGGAACTCGCTGCGCTGGAAGCCTTCTGGTAACTTTTCACGCACGGTCTGCTCAATCACCCGCGGGCCAGCAAAACCGATCAGGGCATTCGGCTCAGCGATGTTCAGGTCACCCAGCATGGCCAGACTGGCGGAAACACCACCAAACACCGGGTCCGTCATCACCGAGACGTAGGGAATTCCCTCCATCTTCATACGCTCGAGTACCGCGGCGGTCTTGGACATCTGCATCAGCGAGAGAATCGCCTCCTGCATACGGGCGCCACCACTGGCGGAGAAACACACCAGCGGAATGCGATGTTCCAGAGCCACGTTGGCGGCCTGAACGAACTTCTCACCCACCACCTGCCCCATGGAACCGCCGAGAAAACTGAATTCGAATGCGCAGGCAACCAGTGGCACGCCCATGGTGGTACCACGCATGGCCACCAGTGCGTCTTTCTCACCGGTGGCCTTCTGTGCCGATGACAGACGATCCTTGTACCGCTTACTGTCCTTGAACTTCAGGCGGTCGTTCGGCTCAAGATCGGCCGCAATCTCTTCACGACCGTCCTTGTCGAGAAAGATATCAAGGCGACGCCGGGCATTGACTCTCAGGTGATGATTGCACTTGGGACACACGTCCAGATTCTTCTCAAGTTCCGGTTTGTAAAGAAACGCGCCGCACTTGGGGCACTTCTTCCACAGCCCCTCTGGAACGCCAGTGCGTTGCCGTGATTCCGAGCGAATCTTGCTCGGCATGATCTTGTCCAGCCAGTTACTCATGCTCTCATCCTGTCCTTTGGTGCCCGGATGCCGACTCAGTCAGCCAGCTTGTCCAGTGCTTCTCGCATCGGGTGCACCAGATCCCTCAACGCGGCCTTCAGCGCCTCGGGATCCGATTGATGTCGGGCTATTGTATCGACCAGAACACTGCCAACAATTACACCATCGGATACTTTGCCGACCGCTGCAGCCGTCTGGGCATCGCGAATACCGAACCCGACGCCCACCGGCAGTGCCGTGAGTTCATGAACATGGGCCACTTTGCGGGCCACTTCGTCCACATCAATATTGGCCGCACCCGTAACGCCCTTGATAGAAACATAGTACACATAGCCGGAAGAGTGCTCGCTGATTGCACGAATCCGGTCATCCGTGGTGGTTGGCGCCAACAGGAAGATGGGATCCAGGTTTCTGGCCGAGAACAACGGTGCCACGTCTTCAGCCTCTTCCGGCGGCAGATCCACCGTCAGAACGCCGTCCACTCCGGCATCGGCGGCGGCGTCGGCAAAGGCTTCATAGCCCATGGCTTCCATCGGGTTCAGATAACCCATCAGCACCACCGGGGTGGTCTTGTCTGTCTCACGGAAGGTCTTGATCATTCCGATCACCTGGCGAAGCGAGGTGCCATGCTTCAGCGCCCGTTCGCAGGCCAACTGGATCACCGGGCCGTCCGCCATGGGGTCAGAAAACGGCACCCCGAGTTCAATGATGTCTGAACCCGCTTCAACCAGCGCGTGCATCAGCCCAACAGTCTGATCCGGGTGTGGGTCGCCGGCGGTGATGTAGGGAATCAGGGCTTTGCGACCCTGTTGTTTCAATGCCTTCAGTACGCCTTCAATTCGGCTCATGCCTGCTCCTGATACCGTCAGATCTCAATGCCATCCAGCTGGGCAATGGTGTGAATGTCTTTGTCACCACGACCGGAGACATTGATCACAATCATTTTGTCCTTGTCCATGGTCGGCGCCAGCTTGATGGCGTACGCCACTGCATGGGCGGTCTCCAGCGCTGGCATGATGCCCTCAACCCGGGTCAGCTTGCGGAATCCGTCCAGCGCTTCGTCGTCCGTCACCGACACGTAATTGGCGCGACCGATGTCTTTCAACCAGGAGTGCTCAGGGCCAACACCGGGGTAATCCAGACCGGCACTGACAGAATGGGTGCTGGCAATCTGACCGTTCTCGTCTTCCATCAGATAGGTCCGGTTGCCATGCAACACACCCGGGCGACCCGCGCAAAGCGGTGCCGCGTGCTGGCCGGTTTCGATGCCCAGGCCACCGGCCTCGACGCCGTAAAGTTCCACGGATTCGTCCGCCAGGAACGGATAGAACATGCCGATGGCGTTAGAGCCACCACCGACACAGGCCACCAGCGCATCCGGCAGTTTTCCGGCCTGATCCATTGCCTGCCGGCGGGTTTCACGGCCAATCACCGACTGGAAGTCGCGCACCAGCAGCGGATAGGGATGGGGGCCAGCCACGGTCCCGATGATATAGAAGGTTTCGTCGACAGTCGCGACCCAGTCGCGCATGGCGTCGTTCATCGCGTCCTTGAGCGTACGGGTGCCGCTCTGCACCGAGTGTACGGTAGCGCCCAAAAGCTTCATCCGGTATACGTTGAGGGACTGGCGTTTGACGTCCTCAGCCCCCATGAACACGTGGCACTCAAGGCCCAGGCGGGCGCAGACCGTTGCTGTGGCAACGCCGTGCTGACCGGCACCGGTCTCGGCAATAATCCGCTTCTTGCCCAGGAAGCTGGCCAGCAATGCCTGGCCAATGGTGTTGTTAACCTTGTGGGCGCCGGTGTGGTTAAGGTCTTCCCGCTTGAGCCAGATCTGCGCGCCGCCGGTTTCGCGGGTCAGTCGCTCCGCGAAGTACAGCGGGCTTGGACGCCCGACGTAATGGGCCAGATCCTTGTCAAACGCTGCCTGGAAGTCCGGATCGTTCTTGAGCCGCAGATACTCGCGCTCAAGGATCATTAGAGAGTCCATCAGGGTTTCCGACACAAAACGTCCACCGAACTGGCCAAAATGGCCTCGAGCATCGGGAAACGCCTTCAACATTTCTTCAGTCAGTTTTACAGACACGGCGAACCTCTCTGAAAAATTCCGATAATTTGGTGGCGTCTTTCTTACCCTTGGCCTGTTCCACACCCCCGCTCACATCCACAGCCCAGGGGCGGACTTCCTCGATGGCGCGAGCTACGTTAGCAGAAGACAACCCACCGGCCAATATCAGGGGCATGGGGCGGCGGGCCGGTATCAACGACCAGTTAAACGATTGCCCGGTGCCACCATAGCGATCCGGATCCCAGGCATCCACCAGCAGACCACTGGCGTTTTTGAATGTGTCGAATGCGGTCTCGATCTGGCCCGCATCGCGAACCCGAATGGCTTTGATCCAGCGGCGACCAAAGGATTCACAGAATTCGGGCGTTTCGTCACCGTGGAACTGAAGCAGATCCAGTGGCACACGCTCCAGAACACGGTTCACCTCGTCACGCACCGGGTTGACGAAAAGCCCGGTCACCGACACAAATGCCGGTACGGCGTGGCACAACTCGGCAGCCACTTCCCGCGACACCGACCTTGGACTTGGCCCGTAGAACACCAGGCCAATGGCGTCGGCACCGGCACTGACCGCTGCCAGAACGTCCTCGCGCCTGGTCAGGCCACAGATTTTCACCCGAGTCTTCATGATGGCGTTGCTGCCGTTGATTTGCGATGCGTGTGAGTGGGCGCAATGGGCGCGTTATCAGTTGGCCCCATCCAGGCCCCTACGAACGAAGGCCCGACCAGAGCCTGCGGGATACCAAACGGTTCCGGGTACCCCACATCCACCAGATAGAGACCATAGGGCTGCGCAGTGACACCGGCCCGTTTACGATCACCGCAGCGCAGCACGTTTGCCACCCATTCGACTGGTTGTTTACCCGCGCCAACTGCCATCAGCGCTCCGGCGATATTCCTCACCATGTGATGAAGAAAGGCATTGGCTTGCACGTCTATTACGACAAAATCCCCGTGGCGGGTTACCGAGATACGCTCAAGGAACCGAATGGGCGAGCGGGACTGGCAGCCGGCCGCCCGGAACGCTGAAAAATCATGTTCGCCAACCAGGGCCTGCGCGGCCTGATGCATCCGCTGTTCGTCCAACGGGCGGAAGGTCCAGCTTACCTGTCCGTATTGAATACTTGGCCGTACCGGATGATTGTAGATCACGTAACGGTAGCGCCGATACAGCGCGGAGAACCGGGCGTGAAAATCTCCGCAGCCATTGCCCGCCCAGTGCACTGACACATCATCCGGCAGCGCCGTATTGATGCCCATCACCCAGGACCGAAGATTGCGAACCGACGGCGTTTCAAAATGTGCCACCTGAAAACTGGCGTGCACGCCAGCATCTGTCCGGCCCGCGCAGACCAGATCCACCGGATGGTCCGCCACTTTTGCCACGGCTCGCGTCAGTTCGGACTCCACCGACCGCACGCCGCTTTTCTGCTGCTGCCAGCCGTGAAAGGCGCGGCCATCATATTCGAAAACCAGCGCCACCCGGCCATTGCCGATATCGCGGTCCGTCGTCAGGGGTTGTGGTTGCAGGAACAAGGGTCGTCCGGTCTAGCTGTCTGAGAAAACAAAGCGCCGGCACATTGGCCGGC
This sequence comes from Marinobacter sp., assembly GCA_035705335.1. Taxonomy (GTDB): domain Bacteria; phylum Pseudomonadota; class Gammaproteobacteria; order Pseudomonadales; family Oleiphilaceae; genus Marinobacter. Next base: position 15,049 of record DASSWD010000230.1, read on the forward strand.
GCTGTTGCCATTACCCTGGATTATAACGAATCAGGAGAGATTTTTAAGAAGCTCTTGCGCTTCCATTTTCTGCTCATCGTTACCTTCCAGCGCCACTTCCTCCAGAATGTCTTTGGCGCCGTCCGTATCACCCATCTCGATATAGGCGCGGGCCAGGTCCAGCTTGGTAGCCGCCTCATCCGTACCCGCCAGGAAGTCGAAGTCGTCTTCGTCGCCCAGATCACTTTCATCGATCTCAGGCGTGGCTCTACCGCGTCCGCTATCGTCGATGGCTTCGGAGGCTACCGGCACCTGCAGATCATCTTCAGCTGCGTCCGCTTCATCTTGCAGATCCAGGGCATCTTCCAGCCCAAGCTCTTGGTCCAGGGTCGACCCCTGATGGCCCTCAGGCTTGTCGGACTCAGCGTCCGGTTCTGAAAACTCTTCCATCAACGCGAGATCCTCATCGGAGACATCCAGTTCCAGATCGTCGAGGGTTGAGTCCTCCAGATCCAGCTCGGCGTCGTCGTCTTCACTGGCCACTTTATCCAGCTCGGCATCCAGCTCATCGAGGAAAGACTCGTCAAGGTCACCGGCGTCCTCGCTGGCGAGAACCTCGTCAAGTTCTGACGCGCCCTCATCCAGATCCGACAGGTCCAGATCCTTTTCAGACATCGGGGCGGCGCCCGTGGTCTCGAAGTCGATGGAGAAGTCATCCGCGTTGGATTTTTCTTCCGGAGCATCGAGTTCAAGGTCAAGCGAGGAGAAGTCTGTCTCGTCCTCTCCCCTGGATTTGGCCTCAACATCGACCTTGTCTTCCTCTAGACCAGACAGATCGAATTCAATCAGATCATCCTTGGCATCCGTTTCTTCGGTGACATCCGATTCCAGTTCGCCGAATTCGTTCTCTTCTACGGGACGGGACGCTTCGGCTTCATGCTCATCCGCCTTGAGTTCGTCGGCAAGGCTCCAATCCGCCTCGTAGGCATCGGCCCGATCGTCGACGGATGACTGCTCGATTTCTTCTCTGCTGTCGGTGGTGCTGAACGAATCCGACCGCAGCTGTGACTCCAGATCATCAATGCTCGGCATGGACTCGGCTTCCTCCAGACGCGCCCTGAGGCTTTCTGCCTCAATGAGTGCTACCTCGTCGTCCAGCGCGGCCACCTCGTTGAACTGCTTCTCGAAGGCGTCCCGGTCCTGGCTGTCGGCATACACGGCCAGCAGTTTCAGGCGCAGATCGGATCGGCTCGGCTCGCGGGAAATCGCGGTTTCCAGAACCTGTGCCGCCTGGTCATGACGACCGTACGCGATGTAGGTATCGGCCTCGGTCACCGCATCGCTGGACTCACCTTCGGTGATTTCATCGTCACCCAGATCCAGATCAAAGGTATCCTTGTCGTCACCTTCGGCGTTGTTGAACTGGTCGTAGAACGCCTTCTCGCGGTTGGCATTGCGCCGGGCAACCACCAACAGCACAAGCAGCAAGAGAATGAGGCCACCGCCAAGTGCGATCTGGTACATCGGGTTGGAGACGATAGCGTCAATGATGTTACCGGGGAATGCTTTTTCAGGTGCCGCTACGGGCGGCTGCTGGGCCGCCGGCGGTTGGTCCTGAGCAGGCGATTGTTCCTGAGGAGGCGATTGTTCCTGGGTCTGCGGCTCTGCTGCGGCTGCGGGAGTTTCAGCTTGCTCAGCTGCCTGTTCCGCCTCTGCCGTGAGCGCCTCAGGAGAGCTTTCCGTTGTGTTGGCCTGCCCGTCAGTGGCGGGCTCCTTGGCGCCTTCGTCCGCCATGGCCTCACCCGGCATACCTTCACCCTGTTCCGGCGCGTCAGCTGCTGCCGGTTGTTCGCCGGTTTCGGGCGCCGCATCCGTCGTCGGCTCACTTTCCGCCACCATGCCCTGAAGGTCTGCCAATTGGCTGTTCTTCAGCTCCAGCAACCGTTGCAAGGTTGCCACCTGATCCTGCAGATCATCAACCCGGCCGCTCAGCTCATCGTTCTGCCGCCGCGCTGCCTCCAACTGTTCCATCGCCACCGCAGTGCCGGCATCGACACCACCGATCGCATCACCATCACCACCGGCAGAGCCACCTTCCTCAGCACTGCGCTGCTCCGCGGTATCATCAGCAACAATGAGGCGCAGTTCGTCTCCACCAGCAACCGGGGCCTGGCCCTGGGCGGTCTCGGTCTCCGCTGTGGCATCGACATCACGGACCGACTGGAAAGCCTGGTTCTGTTGCGCCACGATGCGACTTGCTTCCACCTGAGAGCGGGAACGCATCTGCTCCAGGGTCGGTAAACGAAGCACTTCACCGCGCTTCAGGCGGTTGATGTTGCCCGCAATAAAGGCGCCGGGGTTCTGATCCTGAATGGCCAGCATCACCTGCTGCATGGACACCGTGCTGTCCGGGCGAACTTGCTGCGCAATCGACCACAGAGTGTCGGATGGCCCGGTCGGGCCGAAGGTATCGGTCTGAGAGCTCTGGCTGAGGGATTGTTCCGCCACCGCCTGCCGACGCCGAGATTCCTGGCTTCTGGAAACCAGCGGCTCTGACGCAGAGACCGTCGGTGCGACCATCTGCTGCCGAACCCCCGAATCTTCGCCATAGACAGGCGGGTCTATCAACACTGCATACTCGCGGAGCAACCGACCGTTGGGCCAGGTCAGCTCCAGAAGAAAGTTCAGGTACGGCTCGCGAACCGGCTCCCTGGAAGAAACATTGATGGTCAGGTTACCATCGGCACCTGTGACCACCTCGAAGCGCAGGTTCTGCAAAAACGAACTGCGCTCCAGGCCAACCCGCTCGTAGGCCTCTTCCGGCGCGACATTAACGAACACATTACCGGGGTCTACCCCCTGGCTTTGCCGAAGTGAAATGTCTGCGTCCAGAGGTTCGTTCAACCACGACTGGAGTTCGATTTCTCCGAGTCCGAGGGCATTGGCCATTCCGGACCCGAGCCCTCCCGCCAGCGCCAGGGCAACCGCAAGCTTGCGTACCTTCATGCTAATTCCTTTCCAGTCTCCGTTATTCTTTACTGCTGCTTTTCAACAGAATCGGACGAGGTTGGATGACTTCCGTCTTGTTATTTCTCGTTTTTATAAGGCAATGCCACTGTCAGTTTCGCAAGTATTGTTGATAAAACCTCTTTTATCAATCAATCAGCCGCAATCCTTGCACCGTTTTTTTATCTATTGGGCGGAACTCCTTAGCGCCCTTGAAAATAACAGGGGCGGACGCTGAAATCAGCCTCCGCCCCTGACCGGCTTCTGAAAAACCGGACACAGTTGGCATTAATCCGCCACCTGTGACATTTCTTAACGTTCCTGCAGGATTCTCAGCATGCGCCGCAACGGCTCCGCCGCGCCCCACAGCAACTGATCACCCACGGTAAACGCAGAGATATACTCCGGCCCCATGGCCAGCTTCCGGATTCGCCCGATTGGGATACTCAGGGTACCGGTCACCTTCGTGGGCGTCAGCTCCTGCATGGTGGCGTCCCGGTCATTTGGAATCACCTTCACCCAATCGTTCGCCTTGGCAAGAATGCCTTCGATCTCGGCAACCGACAGATCCTTGCGCAGCTTAATGGTTAATGCCTGGCTGTGAGAGCGCATGGCGCCGATGCGAACGCAGATACCATCAATGGGAATCGGGTTGCTGCTGCGACCCAGAATCTTGTTGGTCTCCACGCCGGCCTTCCACTCTTCCTTGCTCATGCCGTTATCGAGCTGTTTGTCGATGAATGGAATCAGGCTGCCCGCCAGGGGCACGCCAAAGTGCTCGGTCGGAAAGTCGGAAGAACGCATCGTGGCCGTCACTTTGCGATCAATTTCCAGAATCGCGGAGGCGGGATCAGCCAGCTCTGTGCTGACCGACTTGTTCAGCGCACCCATCTGGCCCAGCAGTTCCCGCATGTTCTGGGCACCGGAGCCGGAGGCGGCCTGGTAAGTCATGGGCGATACCCATTCGATCAGGTCCTGTTCCAGCAGGCCGCCCAGGGCCAGCATCATCAGGCTGACGGTGCAGTTACCTCCGATGTAGTCTTTCACGCCCTTATCGAGTGCCGCATCAATCACGTTGCGGTTCACCGGATCAAGCACGATCACCGAATGATCGGCCATCCGAAGGGTGGAGGCAGCGTCGATCCAGTAGCCGGTCCAGCCTGCGTCACGCAGTTTCTGGTAGACCGCGGTGGTGTAATCGCCGCCCTGACAGGTGACGATGACGTCCAGCGTTTTCAGGATGTCGATATCGAAGGCATCCTGCAGCGGCGGAACACCGTCCTTGCCTACGTCCGGCGCCGGCTTGCCTGTCTGTGATGTGGAGAAGAAAACCGGATCGATGTCGGCAAAATCGTTTTCTTCACGCATGCGCTGCATGAGGACTGAGCCCACCATGCCGCGCCAACCTACAAGTCCAACTCGCTTCATG
>DASSWD010000231.1:0-7828 GCA_035705335.1 Marinobacter sp.
CCGAAACTCACCGCCAAGCCTCGGGGCAAGAACCAGCAGAAGTACGTGCACAGCATCCGCACTCACGACCTCAACTTCGGCATTGGCCCCGCGGGCACCGGCAAAACCTGGCTGGCCGTTGCCTGCGCCGTAGAAGCGTTGAAAGAGGAACAGGTCAAACGCATCCTGCTGGTGCGCCCGGCCGTCGAGGCAGGCGAGAAACTGGGGTTCCTGCCCGGGGATCTGGCGCAGAAAGTCGACCCTTACCTGCGCCCGCTTTACGACGCCCTCTACGAAATGCTCGGCTTTGACCAGGTCACCCGGCTGATCGAGAAAAGCGTGATCGAGATTGCCCCGCTGGCGTTCATGCGCGGTCGTACACTGAACAACTCGTTTATTATTCTCGACGAAAGCCAGAACACCACCCGGGAACAGATGAAGATGTTTCTGACCCGCATCGGCTTCGGTTCCACCGCTGTAATCACCGGCGACACCACCCAGGTGGACCTGCCTCGGGGACAGAATTCCGGGCTGGTGCACGCTGCCAGCGTGCTGGAGAATGTCTCCGGCGTGGGCTTCACGCGCTTCACGGCCAAAGACGTGGTGCGACATCCGCTGGTGCAGCGAATTGTTGAAGCCTACGATGCCTTCGACGACAAGAGCACGCCAAGCTCATGAGCCAACTGACCGTTGATTTCCAACTGGCCTACGACGGCGCAGCCGCCCTGCCTGACCAGACGCAGCTTGAGCAATGGGCCAGCCTGGCCTGGCAGGGTGAGGATCCGTCCGAAGTCACGATACGTATTGTTGGCGAAGACGAGAGCCAATCCCTCAATCACCAGTATCGTGGCAAGGACAAACCGACCAACGTGTTGTCCTTCCCATTTGAGGCACCACCGGGTATAACGGTGCCATTGGCGGGAGATCTCGTCATTTGCGCGCCGGTTGTCGAACGTGAGGCGCAGGAGCAGCACAAAGCGCCCGAGGCCCACTGGGCTCATATGGTGGTGCATGGCATGTTGCACCTGCAGGGTTTCGACCACATTGACGACCAGGACGCCGAGGCCATGGAAAACCTCGAAATCCGGCTGCTGGCGCAGCTCGGGTTTGCCAACCCTTACGACACAGAGGAAATGGAACCAGACTCATGAGCGACGATCAGTCGAGTCGCGGCCAGGGCGGCAAGTCCTGGCTGGAACGTATATCACAGGCCTTTTCCGGCGGGCCTGAGTCCGTCGAGGACGTGCTGGAAATCCTGCGGGACGCCGAGTCCCAGAACATCATCGACACCGATGCCATGAGCATCATCGAAGGTGCGATGCAGGTGATCGACATGCGAGTGGATGAAATCATGATCCCACGCTCGCAGATGACCACCGTCAAAGCCTCCCAGGACCCGAAAGAATTTCTGCCCGAAATCATCGAAACCGCCCACAGCCGGTTCCCGGTGATTGGTGAGAGTCAGGACGACGTGATCGGCGTTCTGCTGGCCAAAGACCTGCTTCCCCTGGCACTGAACAATGACCTGAACTGGAACCGCATCCGCGAGATTCTGCGGCCGCCCACGTTCGTGCCCGAGAGCAAGCGCCTTAACCAGTTACTCAAGGAATTCAAGGAAAATCGCAACCACATGGCCATCGTGGTGGACGAGTACGGCGGCACCGCCGGGCTGGTCACAATTGAAGACGTGCTGGAGCAGATTGTCGGTGAGATCGAAGACGAACACGATTTTGACGAAGAAACCCACATCAAGGCCCGGGGCGACGGCACCTTTGCGGTTAAGGCAGTAACGCCGATTGAAGACTTCAACGAATTCTTTGACACCCAGATGGACGAAGAAGAGTTCGACACCATTGGCGGCCTGGTTCTCAAGGAGTTCGGCCACCTGCCCAGACGGGGCGAAACGGTTGAATTTGGCGGGCTGATGTTTACCATTGCCAACGCTGATAACCGAGTCATCCGTCTGCTGCAGGTAATGCGAAGTGAACCCTGACACTGGCCACGCCGAACCCTACACCCACCCCCTGAACCTGAGGATCACCCGCAACGGCTGGGTACGCGCAGCCATCCTGCTGATCGCTGGCGCGCTGCAAACGCTGACCTTCTCCCCATTCCACCTGTGGTGGCTGGGGCCCCTCTCGCTGTTCGCGATTCTGCTGGTTGCCCTGAACCTGCCGGCTAGCCGGCTGTTCCGGGCCGGCTGGCTGGTGGGCCTGGGGCTGTTTGCCTCCGGCGCCAGCTGGATTTACATCAGCATCAGTGAACACGGCAACACCTCCACAGCCATTGCGGTGGTGCTGATGGTACTGTTCATCGCCGGGCTGGCCCTGTTCCATGGCCTGGCGTTCTGGTTCTGGGGCAAACTGGCGAAAAACAGCCTGGTGCGCCGGCTGATTCTGTTCCCCGCCATCTGGGTTCTCGGTGACTGGCTGCGCAGTTGGCTGCTGACCGGCTTTCCCTGGCTGTATCTGGGCACAGCCCATACCGATGGCCCATTGGGCGGCCTGGCACCGCTGACCGGGGTACACGGCATCACTTTCTGGATCGCTGCCACTGCGGCGGCAGCGGTCGGTGCATGGTGGCTGGTTCGGGAGGGTCGGCCCAAAGCGGCGGCATCTGCGGCTGTCCTCACCCTCATTCCCTGGGTCACCGGCCCCGTGCTCAAGCAGGTTGACTGGACCGAGCTAAGCGATACACCGCTGAGCGTTGCTGCCATGCAGGGCAACATTCCCCAGAACATCAAATGGGACCCGGATTTCCTGCGGGACCAGATCGTCACCTATCTGGGCATGACCGAAGAACATTGGCAGAGCGACCTGATCCTCTGGCCGGAAACCGCGATTCCCATTCCCCAGGATACCGCCGGGGCGATCATTGATCACATTGCCACGGAACTGGGCGAAGGCAGCACGCTGATCACCGGCATTCCCTGGTACGGATACAGCGCGCGGCTGGAAGACAACACCTTCCACAACAGCATCATGGCAATTGGTAATGGCGAAGGCATCTACCACAAGCAGAAACTGGTACCGTTCGGCGAGTATGTGCCATTGCAGGGTCTGCTGCGGGGCCTGATCGGCTTCTTCAACCTGCCCATGAGCAGTTTTTCACCCGGGCCGGAATCCCAGTCGCCACTGACCGCCGGCGACGTGAACATCATGCCCTACATCTGCTACGAGGTGGCTTATCCGGACTTCGTAGCGTTCAACGCCCGTAACGCCGGGTTGCTGCTGACCATCAGTAACGACGGCTGGTTTGGTGACTCCATCGGCCCCCTGCAGCACCTGCAACTGGCCCGCATGCGGGCGCTGGAAACCGGCCGCTATATGCTGCGGGGCACCAATAATGGCGTCACGGCGATCATCGACGACAAAGGCGCCATCACTGAGCGCATTCCCCAGTTTGAACGCGCCGTGCTTACCGGCAAGGTGTACACCGCTTCCGGCTCCACACCTTACATGCACACCGGTTCCTGGCCAGTGCTCACTCTGGCGGTGATTCTCGTGGTCTTTGTCCGGGAACGGGTGATCCCGAAAATCCAGCACTGAGGGCCGGATCAGGTACGGCTGTCCTGAACCGCCGGCTTCGGTGGCCAGCGGCTGGTAACCCGCTCGAAGTAATGGGAATTGCAGGCCTCGCACGGGTGCAGATGGCTGGTCTTGGTCAGGCACACCATGTGGCTGCAGTTCAGGCAGCGGAACATGCCCGCGGTGGCCACTTCACCGGAGATGTAGTGGCCGACGTCCTCGTTGTCCAGCTTTTGCCGCAGCTCCAGATTGTCGATCAGGGTCTGGTCGGCGACCGACAGCAGGCGTTCTGCGAGGGTCTGCTCAAGCAGAGAGATATCCAGCTGCAACCACTCGCCCAGGCCTTCACCGGTCTCCTCGACGAAATGCAGCAAATGTTCCAGATCCCTTTGCAGGTAGGCACCCAGCAGGTCGGCCTCCTCGCGGGTCATGCGCTCCAACTCATACTCCACCTCAACCGCTTTGCGGACCTCCTGCCCGAGAGTTTGCAGGGAGGTTTCCTGAAGCTCATTCAGGCGCCGCTGCACCCGCTCCAGCATACGATCGTAGGCTTCCAGAGCCTGACCTGACAGATGTTGGCGTTCCGGTTCAGTCATGATTCTGCTCCTGTCACTTCTGCTACTCATGGAGGACCCGGGTTTCGGGCATGGCAAAAAACCTTTCCTGTAGTCTGGCACAAAGCCGGCCATTTGGCAGACTACCTGTGAGGGCACGGGTGCGTTAGAATATCCGGCTCTTTCGAATTTCCTTTTCGAACCTCTTTTTGACACAGGGTAGCTTTGGTAATGGCAGGAATGGACGAGCACTACAACCCCCGTGATGTAGAACAGACCGCCCGCGACTTCTGGGAACAGAATGAGACCTTCAAGGTTCGCGAAGAGCCCGGCAAGCCCAAATACTACTGCCTGTCCATGTTCCCCTACCCCAGCGGCAAGCTGCACATGGGCCACGTGCGCAACTACACCATCGGCGACGTGATCTCCCGCTACCAGCGCATGCAGGGTAGGAACGTGATGCAGCCCATGGGCTGGGACGCCTTCGGCCTGCCGGCGGAAAATGCCGCCATCGCCAACAAGACCGCGCCCGCCAAGTGGACCCGTTCAAACATCGAATACATGAAGAACCAGCTCAAACAACTTGGTTTCGGCTATGACTGGAGCCGTGAGCTGGCCACCTGTGACCCGGATTACTACCGCTGGGAACAGTGGTTCTTCGCCCGTCTGTACGAGAAAGGCCTGGTCTACAAGAAAATGTCCACCGTGAACTGGGACCCGGTGGACCAGACCGTACTGGCCAATGAACAGGTGGTAGACGGCCGGGGCTGGCGCTCCGGCGCGCTCGTCGAGCAGAAGAAAATCCCCCAGTGGTTCATCCGCATCACCGATTACGCCGAAGAGTTGCTGAACGATCTGGACACGCTGGAAGACTGGCCGGAGCAGGTCAAGACCATGCAGCGCAACTGGATCGGCAAATCCGTGGGTACCGAGCTGACTTTCCCGCTGAAAGATCGCGATCAGGGCCTGACGGTGTACACCACCCGCCCGGACACCCTGATGGGTGTCAGTTACATGGCGGTGGCTGCGGAACACCCGCTGGCGAAAGAAGCCGCCGGGCGGCACCGGGATGTTGCCGAATTCATCGAAGATTGCCGCAGCGGCAAGGTCGCCGAAGCCGACATGGCCACGATGGAGAAAAAGGGCATCGACACCGGCTTCAAAGCCATTAACCCGCTGACGCAGGAAGAGATTCCGGTCTGGGTCGCCAACTTTGTTCTGATGGATTACGGCACCGGCGCCCTGATGGCCGTGCCCGGGCACGACGAGCGGGACCACGAGTTTGCGCTCAAATACCGCTTGCCGATCAAGCAGGTGATTGCCCCAAACGACAGCCGTGACATTGATGTGCAGGAGCAGGCCTTCATCGAGAAAGGCGTCCTGGTGTCCTCCGGCAAGTACAGCGGGCTGACCAGCGAGGAAGCCTTCGATGCCATTGCTGACCATCTGGAGAAGGAAAGCATTGGCAAGCGAACGGTGAATTACCGCCTGCGGGACTGGGGTGTCTCACGGCAACGTTACTGGGGCGCGCCCATACCGATGATGACGCTGGAAGACGGCACTGAGCGGCCGGTTCCTGACGACCAGTTGCCGGTGCGCCTGCCGGAAGATGTCGAAATGGACGGCGTCCAGTCGCCGATCAAGGCCGACCCGCAGTGGTGCAAAACCGAATTCGAAGGCCAGGCCGCCACCCTGGAAACCGACACCTTTGATACCTTTATGGAATCCTCCTGGTACTACGCCCGGTTTTGCAGCCCCAACTACGACAAGGGCATGCTGGACCCGGCAGCGGCCAACTACTGGCTGCCGGTGGATCAGTACATCGGCGGCATCGAACACGCGATTCTGCACCTGCTGTACGCCCGCTTCTTCCACAAGCTGTTGCGGGATGTGGGCCTGGTGACCAGTTCCGAACCGTTCAACCGCCTGCTTTGCCAGGGCATGGTGCTGGCCGATACCTACTTCCGGGAAGACGAGTCCGGCAAGAAGACCTGGATTTCACCGGCGGATGTGGTCATTGAACGGGACGACAAGGGCCAGCCCCTGCGCGTATTGCACAAAGACGACGGCCAGCCGGTGCAGGCCGGCGGCGTCACCAAGATGTCCAAGTCCAAGAACAACGGCATTGACCCCCAGGCCATTATCGACCAGTACGGTGCCGATACGGTTCGCCTGTTCATGATGTTCGCGGCACCGCCGGAACAGTCCCTGGAATGGTCTGACAGCGGTGTTGAGGGGGCTCACCGTTTCCTTAAACGCCTGTGGCGGCTGGTGAACGAACACGCCAACACCGGCGACGTACCGGCTCTGGTGCCGGGCACCCTGACCGGCCCCCAGAAAGACCTGCGTCGCAAGACCCACGAAACCATTGCCAAGGTCAGCGACGACATCAGCCGCCGGCTGACCTTCAACACCGCCATCGCCGCTGTGATGGAGCTGTTGAACGAAGTATCCCGTCTCGGCGATGAAGAGCCTCAGAGCCGTGCCGTCCGCCAGGAAGCCCTGGATGTGGCCGTCAAGGTGCTGTCGCCGATTGTGCCCCATATTTGCCACACGCTCTGGCAGACCCTGGGCCACAGCGAGCCGGTGGTTGACGCCGTCTGGCCGGTGGCTGACCCGGAGGCGATGGTTCGCAGCGAAATCGAGGTGGTGCTGCAGGTCAACGGCAAGGTGCGGGCCAAGGAAAACGTGCCGGCAGACATCGGCAAGGCCGACCTGGAAAAGCTCGCCCTGGAGAACGAGAACGTCATGCGCTTTACCGACGGTAAGACCGTGCGCAAGGTTATTGTCGTGCCGGGCAAGCTGGTTAACGTGGTGGCTAACTGATATGCGTTTTCTTGGTAGCAAGGTCCGTCACGCGGGCAGATTCGCGGCCGTTCTGGGCATGACTCTGCTGCTCAGCGCCTGTGGTTTCCAGTTACGGGGCGCCTCACCGGTGCCGCCGGCCCTGCAACCGCTCGCCGTGGATTGTCCGCAAAGCCTGTCGCTGGATTTCTGTTTTGCCCTGACCGAGCAGTTGGAGCTTGGCGGCGTGGAACTGGTGGATGCCTCTGAAGCCGACTACATCCTGCGCCTGCGCAACTACCGCCAGGATCGCCGGGCCTCAGCCATCACCGCTCAGGCGGCGGCTGCGGAATACATTCTGCGTCATACGGTGACACTTGAGCTGTTCACGGCCGATCAGATTCCACTGATTGCCGGTACGGACCTGATGGCCACGGAAACCTACCGCTACGATGAAACCAACGTCCTGGCCAAACAGCGGGAAGAAGAAGAGCTCCGCGAGCAACTGGGCAACCGCCTGGCCCAGCAGGTTATCTTCCGTCTGGCGCCGATGACCCAGGAACGTATTGACGCCGCCGTCGCCGAGTACCAGGCCGCACAGGACGACTCGGAAACCCCATGAAAATCCAGCCAGGCCAGCTGCCTCAAAAGCTCAAGGCCGGCCTGGCTCCGGTCTACCTGATCTCCGGCGACGAAGCCCTGCTGGTGCAGGAATGCTGTGATCTGGTGCGTTCCGCCGCCCGCGAAGCCGGCTACCGGGATCGCATCACCTACCATGCGGACGCCCAGTTTGACTGGCATCAGGTAGCGGACGAGTGTAACGCCCTGTCCCTGTTCGCCGAAAAACGCCGCATCGAGGTTCACCTGCCGTCCGGGAAGCTGGGGAACGGCCGGGCAGTGGTCGAAAACCTGCTGGCCTCACCACCGGAAGACGTTGTGCTGTTGTTGATCAGTGCCCGCCTGGACGCCGCCGAAACCAAGCGT
>DASSWD010000232.1:0-15929 GCA_035705335.1 Marinobacter sp.
TCAGTGGCAGCTGTATTCTGGATGCCCATATAGAAGGCCGGGGGCGACCAATGCCAGACAATCCGGAAGGTGTTTTGTTGGCTTAGTTTGATTCTGGCTCACCATTTAAGGTCTTTTGTTATGGCTGATTACTATTCACCAACCACCTACCGGTCAGATGCCATTCCGGATTTGCCAGCGGGCGGACACCCACGGTTGGATCAAGCCTTTGAGCGCCTCAGTTGGGGATATTCCGGGATGCCGATTGTGCCCAACACGATGGAAGTACAGCTTGCGTATGCGAGCTTGTTCAAGGAAGACAAGGATGCCGACGATGGATTCCCGTGGGGAGAAGAGAATTTTAATGTCAGTAAAGGTTTTTTGAGCGGATTGCAGGGTCTTCTTTATATTATTTATATGTGCTCCGCTGTATTTTTTTTTATACAGCTTGGAATAACTGTACTGTTATTTTTAATATGGATATCTAAAGGGCCAAGTCTTGAGCGCTTGATTTTTTTTTATGATGCACAAAAGTATCTTTATCTCATTGTAGGTGTAGGATATTTTGGCGGTAAATATGGCCGCCTACTTCTTGCTTATTTAACCCAAAAGCGCCAGCGCGCCAATCCCACCGGCCTCTATCGCCGGGAAGGCATGGTTCGCATCAAGCACCGCAGGTCAGTTTTTGAGGCCCGTTTCATCGAATTCGACGCTTACCTGGTTCATACTCCTTCGGGCCGGGGTGGACGTTATTACAATCTGTTGCTACAGCACCGTTACAGCGACCATAAGCTGTGGATGAAAGGCCTGCTCACTAATGCCATGAACCCCAAGGAAGTGCATGCTTATTGGGATATGATTCAGCAATATATGGATGTTACCAGGCCGCTGCCGGATGTGCCCATCTTCGAACCCTTCCGGCACAGGGATCCGGTAACCGCTGCTAACGATGAACGTACCGGGCGCGATCCCTTCAAATGGCGTAAAAGAACGCCGGAGTCCTGGCGAAAAAGCCTGCAGGGTAGCTATCAGCGCCGACTGCAAGAAACAAACTTCACCCACAACTGTATTCTGGATGCTCACATAGAAGGCCGAGGGCGGCCACTGCCGGATAATCCGGAAGGTGTTATGCTGGCGTAGGTTTCAGCAGCTAAGGTACGTCACTATAAATTTATCTTTCATGATTAGGAATCCTGCCGAAGGTAGGAGTTAGAAGCTGGATGCAGTGTGAGTAGCAAACTCAAATCCGCAGGTTCCACCTGGCCAAGTTATTACGGCTCCCATGCTTATTGCTCTGACTCGATTCCCGAGCAAAGCAATCAAACTCAGGAATTGAACCGAACCGGATTAGATCGCTCAGCCAGCTTACGATTACCGTGGGGTAATACCCGTGAAGTGATGCCGCCCACCTTCATGTCAAGAAACCCACCCAAGAAGTTGCGGCGACTGGAGAAACAAGAGGATCTGGCAGAGAAGTACGGTCTTCACGTTGAGAGTAATCATGAATGCTTCCGGCATGCACCATTGGCTCTCCAGGCTCGATTAGTAAGTATAATTAGTGTTACAGGTGCGTTGTGGGCCTACATTGTTTCTCCCGGATATTTGATAACACTGATTTTGATGTCGCCGTTGTTTACGTCCATTAGTAGAAACTATTCCGAGTACATACAAAGTCTTGGTTTATTCGAATTTATCATGCTTGGAGGCGGCTGGATTCTCATTTTGATGGCCAAACTGGCGTTACGCCTCTTCCCGAAATGGCTTTTACGGAATGGCCGCGGTCCTGAGTGGGAGTTCAACCGTCGCACCGGCATGATCAAGGTCTGGCAATACCCGAAAAAGTTTCCTTTTCTCCCCAGAAAGCCTCCGGTGGTGGTTGAAAAACCTTTCTACGAATTCGATGCCTGGTGCTGCGCGCGAGTGGACCGTTTCGGTAGTTTGTTTGATCTGGTGCTCTCACACCGATACAGCAAACTGGACGTTACCGTTGGCGATCTTCTTGGCGCCCATGGCAGCCCCACCATGTGTTACGCCTACTGGGACTTCATTCAGAATTATATGGACATCACCAGACCGCTGCCGGAACTGCCCATGCTGGAGCAGTATCGACACCTTGACCCGACCACCGCAAAGCACGACCAGGCGACGTGGCGTCCGGCGCGTTACTGGCGGGATATGGATGACAAGACGTTCAAGCAGAAAGTGGACGACATGTTTACCGATGTGCCCATCATCGATACCACACGCAGGCCCGACCTGATGGCGGAAAAGCTGAGTTATGCGTCCTGACTTGTGAATCGGGGGCTTTCATTGCCAACCATGTAGGACGGCTCTTGTGACTATCCGGTCAAAGGGGTTCCACCCCGTTTCCACGCACGGTTCGCCATGACGAAAAAGCCGGTCGTAATCCCCGCTACTGGCGGGATATGAATCCTCCGGACTACGAACGGTTCAAGCGAGACAATCAGCACAAGCTCGATAACAACAAGTGGTACCAGGGGCTATAGCATTAAAACGTGACTACGCTTCCTAGACCACCAAAACGGAAAGGACTCCCAATGCACCACCTCCTGAAGTTCGCCCTGCCAATCCTCCTGATCGCCAGCCAGGAAACCCAAGCCGCCGTTTACCAATGGACAGACGCCAACGGGCAGACCCATTTTGGCGACCGGCCACCTTCGCAGGCGCACACCCGCGAGGTGGCGGTGGATGCGGCGCCCAGTGGGATTGATACCGAAGCCCAGGCGCGCCATGAGCGGGTCAAAGCGTTTGTTCAGGAGCAGCAGCAAACCCGCAGTGAGCGGCAGGCGCAGGAGACCGAGGCCAGGAAAGTGGCCGATCAGCAGGCGCAGGCCTGCGTGAAGCTCCGGGCGCGGTTGAAGAACATGGCGAGGATTTCGACCTTTTATCGCCTGGATGACAACGGCAACCGGGTGTTTGTGACGGAAGCAGAGAACGAACAGCTGCGCCAAAATTTCCGGCAGAAAGTGGCGGAGAGCTGTGGCTGAGGCAGTCTATGCGCTCCGTTAGCCGCCCGCCGGGCCTGCAATGGTTTCGTCATATCTGCGTCACGCACAAGCCAGACACTGTTATCTTTGATCACGCATTCATAAGGAGTTGAACATGAAGCATCGTCGAGGATGGGCAGGCTTGCTGTTGGGTCTGGCGCTGGCGCCTCTGGTTCTGGCGGATTCGAGTGGCGGCGTAGCAGCGGGCGCAGATGCCCCGGAACTCTGGGCAGACGCACCGGTCCAGATTGGCCCACGGCCTCTGTGGCTGGTGAACGACATGGACGATGGCCCGCTGAAGCAGAAACTGCAGTCCTGCGATCTTTCTGACCTGAGGCCTTCGGATTTCTCCATCGGACACCGGGGTGCGCCCATGCAGTTCCCGGAGCACACCGTTGAGTCCTATGTCGCCGCCGCCCAGATGGGCGCGGGCATTCTGGAATGCGATGTGGCCTTCACCAAAGACCGGGAACTGGTGTGCCGGCACGCCCAGAACGATCTGCACACCACCACCAACATCGTCACCATCCCTGAGCTGAACGCCAAGTGCACCCAGCCGTTCGTACCAGCGGATCCGGCGACGGGCACACCGGCACAGGCAGAGTGTCGCACCAGCGACATCACGCTCGCGGAGTTTCGCCAGCTGGAAGGCAAGATGGACGCCTTCAATCCGATGGCCACCACCCCGGAGGAGTACGTGGGTGGCACAGCGAACTGGCGCACCGATCTGTATGCGTCTCGAGGCACCCTGCTGACCCATCGGGAGAGCATTGAGCTGTTCAAGCGGCTGGGAGTGAAGTTCACGCCGGAGCTGAAATCCCCGGTGGTGGATATGCCGTTCGAAGGCGACTATAGCCAGCAGGATTACGCCCGCCAGATGATCCAGGACTACATCGACGCCGGCGTGGCGCCCGAGGATGTCTGGCCGCAGTCATTCAACAAAGAGGACGTGGTGTTCTGGGTGAAGGAAACGCCCGCCTTTGGCAAACAGGCGGTGTTTCTGGATGAAAGCGATCTAACCGAGGCCACCGTGTCACGGGCCTACATGGATGGGCTGAAATCCGAAGGCATCAACATTCTGGCCCCGGCGCTCTGGAAGATGCTGGCGCTGAACGAACAGGGTGAGATCGTGCCCTCGGATTACGCCCGTAATGCCCGGGCAGCCGGTCTGGATCTGATCGCCTGGACCGTTGAGCGCAGCGGGCCGCTCGCCGACGGCGGCGGCTGGTACTTCCAGACCGTAGCAGACGCCATCAACAACGACGGCGATGTCATGACGGTCATCGATGTGCTGGCCCGGGAAGTGGGTGTGATCGGCATTTTCTCGGACTGGCCCGCTACCACGACCTTCTACGCCCACTGCATGGGGATGACTGGCAATGAACCCAGTCGTTGAAGCAGGCCGGCGGGCCAAGGATGTGTCCGCCGGCCAGGTATTTATGGATAACACGGCAAAGGAGACTGCCCATGATTCCCTTCCATCTAACCGGGGCCTTGGCGCCGGTATTTCTGTGCCTGGTGCTGTGCACGGCATTGTTGGCAACCCCCGCCCGCGCAGACGACGCACCGGCCCTGCCGCTGGCCGAGGTATACCGGAAAGGCGTTGATCTCAATGGTTACTGGGTCAGCGAAAAACTTGATGGTGTGCGGGCCTACTGGGACGGCGAACGCTTCTGGTCCCGGGGTGGCCATGAGTATCGGGCCCCCGCTTGGTTTACCGAGCATTTCCCCGAGGTGCCGCTGGATGGTGAGTTGTGGCTGGGTCGACAACGGTTTGCCGAGCTGTCCGGCATTGTACGCAAGCGTGAACCGGTGGATGACGAGTGGCGACAGGTCCGGTTTCATGTGTTTGACCTGCCTATGGCCGGGACCCCCTTCCACCAGCGCTATGAGCGATTGCAATCCTTGATCTCCGAGGCCAAATCGCCCTATTTGGCCTTGGTGACCCAGCGCCCTGTGCCCGGCCATGAGTGGTTGATGGCCGAGCTGGAGCGGGTGGTAGCCGCGGGTGCCGAAGGTTTGATGCTCAAACGGATCAACAGCCGCTACCGGGCGGGACGTTCAGACGATTTGCTGAAAGTGAAAACCCATGAAGACGCGGAGGCCGTGGTGGTCCGCCATCACCCTGGCCAGGGGCGCCTGGAGGGCTTGATGGGTGCGCTGGAAGTTCGAATGCCGGACGGTCGCCAGTTCCGGATTGGCACCGGTTTCACCGATGCTGATCGTGCATCGCCACCGCCGCCGGGCTCAACGATCACCTTTCGGTACCGGGGGCTGACCAACACCGGATTGCCCCGTTTCGCCAGTTTTCTGCGGGTGCGGGATGACGAACCCCCGGCCCGGTAAGCCACCGGCGGGGGCATTCGGTGGGTCTTACTCGATCACTTTGGCGTTGGGCTCTTCAGCGAGCTCTTCAAGGGTGCTGTACTCGCAGTCCAGGTCCGCGGTGAAGGTTTCTTCAGAATTAATCAGGACGTTGTCGTCGGCCATGAATCGACGACCCAACAGGACCGGGTAGGAAAACTTACCCCGGTCAGTGAGAGAGAACTGGGTTTTGTGGGTGCTGCCAGCGATGCAGAACTTCATCATCACAACGTAACGGCGCTGGGACGGTGCGCTTTTCCGCTTTATCAGCACGGTGCGGAAAACCGGCCGTTCGAACTCCAGTATCACCTCTTCATGTTCGAGTTCGCCTTCGCTGGGCTGGTCTTCGTGATCGCCCAAGGGCAACTGGAAGCGCACCCAGCGCTCTCCATTATTGTCGAACTCCTCGATGTTGACGGCATGCAGTGATGACGTCTTCGCGCCGGTGTCCATCCGTGCTTTCAGACGGACATCGGTGTCTTCCATGACTACCCATTCTACAAAGCCCATGACTTCGGGATTCCCTTTGGGTTCGTCATGCTCGTCTGCGTTTACCGTTACGGAGCACAGCGCCAGGCTCGTTATCAAAAGCGTCGTAACCATTTTCTGCATGATGTTATCCCTTTGGTTTGTCGGAGCGAGTGTCAGGTCGCGCGGCGTCTGACGCAAAAAAATACAGTTGCTGAGGTTAACAGGATCGGGCGGAACTCGAATTACCGGTTTCTTAACAAACCGTGATGATGACGACTTGATGGCAAGCCTTTAGCGCAGATTCAACCCGACACCGGCCAGCACAAGCGTGACAGAAGCAAGTGCAACGTATACCTTGCCTCAGACTTACTGTTGAAATGTGGACCGAGTAACTGACCTTATGGAATCCCGAATGTCCCTGGATTGGCAACATATTGCGGCGGCGGTCTGGCGCCGCCACCGCTCCGGCTTGAGGGCAATTCGCCGGCTTGATCCGGTCACCCTGGACGCGCTCACCGGCATTGACCGGCAGCGGCAGGCCCTGGCCCGCAATACCGAGCGCTTCCTGAACGGCGAGCCTTGCAACAACGTGCTGTTGTGGGGATCTCGCGGCACCGGGAAGTCATCCCTGATCAAGGCGCTGCTGAACCGCTATCAGGCTGATGGCCTGCGGATGATTGAAGTGGACAAGGACGATCTGGTCAACCTGCCGGAGATTGTCGACGACGTCAGCGAGCTGCCGTACCGCTTTGTGATTTTCTGCGATGACCTGTCATTTGAGGTGGGCGAATCCGCCTACAAGGCGCTGAAAAGCGTGCTGGAAGGATCGCTGGAACTGCCGCCGGAAAACGTGCTGGTGTGCGCCACCTCAAACCGCCGGCACCTGATGCCGGAGTTCATGGCCGACAACCTGAACAGCGAGGTGCGTAACGGAGAGCTGCACCCGGCGGAAGCCATTGAAGAGCAGGTCTCCCTGGCGGACCGTTTCGGGTTGCAGTTGTCGTTCTACGCGTTCCCGCAGGATGTTTACCTGCAGGCGGTAGACGCGCTGTTCCCCGGGGTGAGCGACCGCCAGGCGTTGCATGTGGAAGCGCTGCGCTTTGCCACCGCCCGGGGCGTGCGCAATGGTCGAACGGCCCGGCAGTTTTTCCGTCAGTTTGCCGGTGACCCTCGATTCATCTGAGGCTCAGCAACGACATTTGCACTTCAAGTTGAACGGTTCGGGATGACCACCCGCATGCAGACACCGTCAACACCCTGGCGGTGGTCGTTGGTGGCACTGACTGAGCCACCGTGGAAGTCGGCAATCAGCTTCACAATCACCAGGCCCTGGCCCAGATGGCCATCGCTGGTGCTCTGCCGCCCGCTTACAAAGGGCGCAAACACGTCCACGCCCGGGCCTTCAGGCAGCCGGGAGCCTTCGTTGAAAACCGTGACCCGGTGCGCCGTGGCCTCGGAACTCAGGCCCACGTCGATCAGACCGCCCGGCGGGGTGAAGTCACGGGCGTTGTCCACCAGCTTGTCGAGCATCTGAACCAGCATCTCCGGTGATCCAACAACCATGCAGCCCCGGTCCGGCCCGGTGTACCGGATGATGTGCTCCGGGTCCAGCTGTTGATAGGCCCCGGTGGCCTGCCGCAGGACTTCCGCCAGATCAAACCGTTCGCTGTCGGTCTGGTCGAAGCTCTGTTCCAGGCGGGCCGCTTCACTCATGCTGTGCAGAATCCGGCGTAGTCGTTCGGCCGCGGTCGCGGCCCGATCCAGATAGGTCTGTCGTTCCTCGTCGGACGTGCTGTGGCTAAGGTTTTCCAGGGATGAACGCACCACCGCAACCGGGGTTTTGAGCTCGTGGGACAGTCGGCGGGAGAAGCTTTCCAGATAGTGGTTGTAACTCTGCAACCGCTCCACCATCTGATGGAAATGCTGCTGCAGCTGGCCCAGTTCGTCCTGGCTGCGCGCCGGCGGCACGGTGCCTTGCAGACGGCCGTCGGCATCGACGCTCTGGCCGACCATTCGCTGCAACCGGGCGATGCGCCAGGACAGCCAACTGGCGTAACCCAGCAACACCAGCATCAGCGCCAGAATGATCACCAGACTGCGGGCCAGAACACTGCCCAGTGCCGAGCCGGAGACCGTCAGCAACTGATCCAGCGACTGCTCCAGCCGCAGGGTCCGGTCAGCAAACACGGCGTGTTCGGTGGCCAGCCAGATGCTGCCGTCCGGATGGCGCACCAGCCCGTGGTCGGGCAGTGCTTCGGCGGCTAGACGGTCACCCAGGGCCGTTGTCCTGGCCGGTTCCGGCTGGTACAGGCGAATCAGCCAGCGCAGGCCGTTCAGCACGGTGCGCTCGAGAATTTCCAGCGGCGACAGACTGTCGAAATCCGGCGCCGGCTGGTCGTCCGGATGCTCTGCCACACCAACCACCCAGCCTGCGGGTTCGGTCACCACAACCTTTTGCCCCGGTGCCAGTTCCTGGGTCAGGGCACGCTCCAGGTTCCCGTGCCGGCGCACCAGCGGGGGTGGCGGTGCCCCGGCGATGCCCAGGCTGTAACCATCGGCGCCAGTGCGCACGGCCCGCAGGCCAAGTCTGCTGCCTTGTGGCGGCAGGGGGAGTTTCAGTTCCAGCTGCCAGCCGGACCCGGTATCCCGCCAGTGGCCGTGGATGCGGTAATCCGGTGTTTGCTGGCGATTATCGTCGATGGCGCGAACTTCGCCCGGCGCCGAGGTCCGGACGAACCATCGGTGTTCGGGGCCGGGCTGCGCCAGCTGATTTGCGGGCGGTTGCAGGGTCAGCTCGAAACGGTCGTGGGGCTGATCCGGGTTGGCGGGGTTGTAAAAACGCAGTGGCTGGCGGCGCATCTGCACCATCAGGAACAGGTCCTGGCCGTCGGTGGCGGCCTGCCAGCGCAAAGACGGCTGGTGGTCGCCGGTCTTTGGTTGTGCCGTTTGCCAGGGCTGTTCGGTTTCCGGCTCATCGAATCCCGGCCAGTCACTGGCGTAGCCATCGGGTTGCATGGGCTGGCTGGACTGGCGGACGTAAACCACACGTTCCTGGCGCACCGGCGGCTGGCCCAGCAGAACATCACCGGCCAGACGGGCCATGCGTTCGCCGCGCTCTTCCAGCTGTTCCAGTGCCTGCTGTCGCAGGGCGCTGTCCAGTTCCAGTACAAAGGTCAGGCCGGCCCAGGGGATCAGCAGCATCAGCAGGCTGGCCAGGAACAGCTGGCGTTTGAGGCTCACCGCTCAGGCCTCACGGGCATTCCAGCGATAACCCATGCCGTAGGCGGTCTGAATACCGTCGAATGCCGGGTCGATCTGGACGAACTTGCGGCGAATACGCTTGATGTGGGAGGTTACGGTGTTGTCGTCCAGTACCGTGCTGGCGGCGTCCATCAGTTGGTCACGGCTGCGCACATGGCCGGGGTGCTGAACCAGTGAGTGCAGCATCCAGAATTCAGTGACGGTCAGGTCCAGGGGCTGCTGGTCCCAGCTCACGGACATGCGGTCCACATTGACTTCCAGCCGGCCCCGGTGCAGCACATCTTCCGGCTTCTGCAGTGCCTCGGCCCAGGCATCGGCGCGGCGGAGCAGCGCCGTGATACGCGCCAACAGGTGGTCCAGGCTCATGTCTTTGGTAACGTAATCGTCGGCACCCAGGCGCAGGCCGTGTACCGAATCAATATCGCCGTCCCGGGCGGTCAGAAAAATGATTGGCAGGGTGGGCGACAGCTGCCGTAGGTCATGGCAAAGGGTAAAACCGCCTTCCGGTTCCTCGCCCAGGCCAACGTCAATAATGGCAAGATCGGGCAACCCCTGGCGCAGAGCCGACCAGGCCGAGCCGCGATCGGCATAGGCCGACACCCGGTAACCCCGGCGCTCAAATGCCGCCCGGTAGTTGTCCCGGATTCCGGCTTCGTCTTCGATCAGAACCAGATGCTTTTTCATGGCGGCAGTCGTATCCGACGATGTTTCCGTTAAGTGGTGTTCCCGTTCCAGAATGCCATTAGACCACGCCCAGTGTAGTGGGCAAGCCGATGCCCGGCCATTGCCACAATTCATCATTTTCTGAGCGCCAGACGGCCCGATTCTGCCATTCCGATGCCCCGCCTGACTGTTGCAATAGCGTCATGATTCCCCACAAGAAGGAAGCCCCATGTTGCTATCGCTGCGAACCCCTTGCCGAAACCGCACCACAGCCGGAGAGGCCGCCGCCCGCCGCTGGGTAAAACGGGCCGAGGGCGTCAGCCTGTGGCTGGCCATGCTGCTGATGTTATTTGTCCACCCGCTGTACGCCGAGGCCTCTGAAACCGAAGACGCCGGCGTACTCTACCTTGCCAATGGCCAGAGCCAGTGGCAGGAACCGGCGCTGATTCTCGATAGTCGTTTTGAGGTGTCGGTGTCCGGGCCCATCGCCCAGACCCGCCTGACCCGGACCTTCCGCAACACCAGTGAGCAGTGGCAGGAGGGGGTATTTGTATTCCCGCTGCCGGAAGATGCCACCGTGTTCGGGTTCGCCCTGAAGGTGGGTGAGCGAAAGATTGTTGGCCAACTCCAGCCCCGGGAAAAAGCCCGGGAAACCTATCAGAAAGCCCGGGACAACGGGCAGAAAGCGGCACTGGTAGAGCAGCAGCGTCCGAATCTGTTCACCAACCGGGTGGCCAACATCCCCCCCGGAGAACAGGTGGTCGTAGAGCTGGAGTACCAGCAGCCGGTGATGTTTCGCCACGGCGAGTTCGAGCTGCGCCTGCCGACCACGCTGACGCCCCGGTACATGCCGGGCCTTCCTCGGTCACGGGACAACCCCGAATGGCAATCCGGCTGGGCCCTGCCCACCGCCCTGGTGCCCGACGCGGCGAGCATCAGCCCGTTCACTGTGCGCCAGGACGACGTTCACCCGAGCAGCCACCGCGCAACGGTTCGTGTGGATATCCAGAACGGACTGCCGCTGGCAGCGGTTGAAAGCCCCAGCCACCGGCTGGATACCCGCATCGACGGCGCACGTGCTGATGTGCGCCCGGAGGCCGGTACCATCCTGATGGACCGGGATTTCGTGTTGCGCTGGCGGCCATTGCCCAGCCAGCAGCCTGAGGCGGCGGTGTTTCATCAGCAGTGGCAGGGTGAGGATTTCCTGATGGCCATGGTAATGCCGCCGGCGGGCGTTGGCCCGGTGCTGCGCCGGGAATTGGTGTTTGTGATCGACACCTCCGGTTCCATGGCCGGCGAATCGATCGCGCAGGCGCGTTCGGCGCTGTTGCGGGGGCTGGATACCCTGCGCCCGGGGGATCGGTTCAACGTCATTCAGTTCAACAGCCAGGCCCATGCGTTGTTCAGCCAGCCGGTGTCAGCGGATGCCAATGCACTGGCCCGGGCCCGCCAGTATGTACGCGGCCTGAAGGCCGAGGGCGGCACGGAAATGGCCAGTGCGCTGTCGCTGGCCCTCACTATGGGCGACACCTCGGACGAAAGCCGGGTACGCCAGCGGGTGTTTATCACTGACGGTGCGGTGGGTAATGAATCCGCCCTGTTTGACCAGATTCGCCGCGATCTGGGCGACCAGCGTCTGTTCACCGTGGGCATTGGTTCCGCACCGAACCTGCACTTCATGCGGGAGGCCGCCCGCTGGGGGCGTGGCACCTACACGGCGGTTTCGGATGCCAGTGAAGTGGACAGCCGGCTCAACCGCCTGTTTCGAGCCATGGAAGCGCCGGTGCTGACCCATCTGCAGGTTCAGTGGCCGGCTTCATCAGGTCAGCAGGCATCCGTTCCGGCGAATCCGGGTGACCTGTTTCAGGGGCAGCCGCTGATCCAGACCGTTCGGGGTGTGCCGGCTGCGGGCGAACTGACCCTCGCTGGCATACTGCCCGGCGGGCGCTCCTGGCAGACCCGGCTGGACCTGGGCCAGGCCGCATCGGCCAGTGGTCTGAACCGGCACTGGGCCCGGGGCCGCATTGATGGCCTGATGGACAGCGCCCGGCTGGCCGGGCAGTCGCCCGATGAACCGGCGATTGTTGAGCTGTCGCTGCGGCACCAGGTGATGTCGCCGTTCACCAGCTTTGTCGCGGTGGAAGAGCAACCGTCGAAGCCCGCAGAATCCGCGCTGGCCCGGACCGATCTGCCGACGTTGCAGCCGGCCGGCACAACATCTGGCATGTTGCGCTATCCGCAAACGGCCACCATGGCGCCCGTGCTGACCGCCTTGGGTGTGGTGGGGCTGATGTTTGCCCTGGCACTGCTGCTGCTGAACCGGAGGCCCGCGCTATGAAACATATGATCTGGACGCTGTTCGGTGGGTCTGCGCTGGCCCTGATGCTGGGGTTGTGGATTCCCCTCAAAGCCATGGTTGCCCAGGAGTTGCTGGCCCTGGCCTGGGCAGAAAGCCAGGCCCGCCAGGTCGAGACACGGCCCTGGCCCTGGGCCGACACCTGGCCGGTGGCGCGGTTACAGTTGCCAACCATGGGGGTGTCGCTGATCGTGCTGGCCGGCAGCCATGGCGAAAGCCTGGCCTTTGGTCCTGGCCGGGTCGATACCGGCCTGGGTGATCAGGGGCCGGTGATCCTGGCCGGGCATCGGGATACCCACTTCCGCCATCTGAAAACACTGGCCGTCGGCGACGCTCTGCGACTGCAGGGCCGTGACCAGCAGTGGCGGGAGTATCGTGTTGCCGACACCCGGGTGGTCGACAGCCGCTACGAAACTCTGGACCCCACGGCGCTGGGGCCGGATACCCTGCTATTAGTCACCTGTTACCCGTTTGACGCGATGGATGCCCGCGGGCCGCTGCGGTTCGTGGTGGAAGCACACCCGGCAAACCGGGCGCCGGTTAACGCAATGCCACAAAACGAGACTGTTGCCGCGCTGTAGTTCTGGCGTACACTCGTTCGCCAAAACAATGAGGACGCGGAATCGCAGTATGGCATTGCTTCGAAAAATTCTGGCCTGGGCCAGCGTACCGCTGGTGTGTATTTTGGCACTGGTTCTGTACCTGGCCCGCCCCTTCAACCCTGACAATAATCGCCTACTGGGCTTTGTGCTGGCCCGTATCGGCCGCTGCCTGCTCGGCATGAAACGCCCGGTGTATGGAGCAGAAAACATGCCCCAGGACCGGCCCACGGTGATCATCGCCAACCATCAGCAGAACGACGACCTGTTCTTGATGGGCGACCTGCTGCCGCCCCGCACCGTCGCTGTCGGCAAAGCCTCACTGGTCTGGGTGCCCTTCTTTGGCCAGGTGTTCTGGCTTGGGGGCAACATCATCCTTAATCGCGGCCGCTCGCAGAAAGCCGTCGGCATCATGCAGGCCACCAGTGAGGCCATCAATCGTCAGAACAAGAGCATCTGGATTTTCCCGGAGGGCACCCGCAGCCGTGGCCGGGGTCTTGGCAAGTTCAAGAAAGGCGCCTTTCACACCGCACTGGCGGCCGGTGCGCCCATCACCATGGTGTGTGTGGGGGATTATCACGATCAGACCTCCGGGTTCAGTGGTCGCAGGGCGCCGGTACCCGTCCGTATATTGCCCCCGTTGGAAACCCGGGGCCTGACCAGCGACGACCTGCCGCAGTTGATGGAACAGTGCCGGCAACAGATGGCCGAGGCGATCGCCGGCCTGGCACGCCCGTCCGGAACCGCTTGATCAGCCAGTAAAAACAGGGCAGTCTTCTGGACGGTATCGGACACTGACCAAAAGAGGATGGACACAATGAGCCTGATCTGGTTTCTGATCATCGGCGGTATCGCCGGCTGGCTGGCCGGTCTGATCATGAAGGGTAAGGGGTTTGGCGTGCTGGCCAACATTGGCATCGGCATTGTCGGTTCGGTGATTGGCGGGTTTGTGTTCGGCCTGCTCGGGCTGGCGGTGAAAAGTGCCGTCGGGGAACTGGTAACAGCAACGGTTGGCGCGATCCTGCTGTTGGCCATCGTCAACAAGATCAAGCAGAGCTGACATGATTGTACCTGTTACGGCGGTTTTCGCAGCGGTCACAGGCCTGCTGCTGTTGGTGCTCTCGGCTCATGTGGTGAAGTACCGGCTCAAGTACGGAAAAGGCATCGGGGTGACTGACGATCGGGATTTTGAGTCTGCGGTCCGGGCCCATGCCAATCTGGTGGAATACGCGCCGCTGGCGCTGGTCATGTTGGCGATTGCCGAACTTAACGGAGTGCCGAGCCAGCTGATTTACTGGACTGGTATGGCACTGGTGGTGGGCAGAATCCTGCACGCCTTCGGCATGATCAATGGCCGGGGCGGCCCGCACAAGGCGCGAATGATCGGCATTGTGCTCACCTGGTTTTCGATTCTGGTGGCCGCCCTGTTGCTGTTCTGGAACGTGTTCCGGGTTTACGGGTAGAGGGTTCGGCTAAAGCGCCTGGGCCATATCCAGGGTCAGGTATTCCAGTTCTACCCGCCGGTTGGCCGCCCGGTCTTCCGGCCGGGCCAGTGGGCGTTCTGAGCCCCAGGTGGCCATCAGGATGGCCGACGGTTGAACGCCCTCAGCCATCAACAGGCGAGCTACAGAATGCGCCCGCAGCCGGGCAAGGAACCGGTTGTACTCTTCCGAACCAAAATTATCGGCATGGCCGTGAACGCGGACCTGAACGCCCGGGTGGCTTTTCAGGTAGGCGGCGTGCTGGTGCAGAATCTCGCGGTCGGCGGCATCGGGTGTGTGCTTGTTGAAGCCATAATGAAAGCGCGTGCGATGGGGCCGCTGAATTTCACCGGGCAAGGTCCCCGCCATAGAGCCGGCCAGCAGGGCTAATCTGGCGAGCATATCGGGGTTGTCCAACACTAGTACGGTCATCTGCATATCCTCGCATCTGTATCCGGGTTGTTATTGTTATTACCCCGTCACTATTGGTGGGTGGGATAATAACGGCAATTGGCGAATGGTCGATAACGTTCCGGAATAACGGCTTCCGATTGAATGGCATTTCTGTGACGGCCTGATGACACCCGTGATGGTTACCAGTGTGTGCCCGCCTCCACAGATTCTGCATTGACCGGCATCAACCGCTTCGCTGAAACCCATTACACCGGGAAAACCGGACGCCGCTGTGGTAAAAAGCAGCTTTATCAGGGACAGATTGTGATGAATTGTGACCGCTTATGCTGATTATCCCCGCCGAAAACCCCGTTAACTGGAAGCGCCCGCCCTGGGCAACGCTGGGTCTCATCTTCGCTTGCCTGCTGGTGTTTCTGTTCTATCAGGGCGGCGATGATCGCAAAATGGACGCCGCCATTGACGCCTATCTGGCGAGCGATCTGCTGGCGCTGGAGGCGCCGGCCTACGAAGATTTCCTGCAGCGGAAAATCCAGTTCGAGGGCGACGGCCAGCGTCTGTTGGAGCTGCAGGACTTCCAGACCCTCCAGGAAGAGGGCGAGGACGTCTGGCAGGCGGTAACCCTGCTGATGGACCGGGAGTTCTATCAATACCTGCAGGCCAACCAGCAACTGATCTGGGCGCCCGCAGAGCGTGAGCGTTGGCAGCAACAGCGCAGCGCCATTGAGGCGGACTTTATCAGCCGGATCAGCGCCCTGGAACTGGGCCTGATTCCCGCCGAACTGTCGCTGTACACCCTGATCACCTATCAGTTCCTGCACGGCGGCTGGGGCCACATCATCGGTAACCTGTTGTTTCTGTTTCTGCTGGGTTTTACCGTGGAAAAAGCGCTGGGGCCGGGCAAATACCTGATGGCGTATCTGGCCTGCGGCGCCGTCTCCGGGCTGGTCTACACGGGCTTCGCTATGGGCAGTCACGTGCCCCTTGTCGGCGCCTCCGGCTCCATTTCCGGACTGATGGGCATGTACGTGGCCATTTACGGTTTGCAGCGCATCCGTTTTTTCTATTTTCTGGTGGTCTACTTCAACTACTTCCGGGCGCCAGCCATTGCCATCCTGCCCGTGTGGCTGGGCAAGGAGATTTACGACTACTGGTACGCCGGCGCCACTGGCATTGCCTATATGGCGCACGCCGGAGGACTGGCCGCGGGCGCCGGAATGGTGTGGTTGTTGGGCAAGAGCTGGTTGCAGGTGAACGACGAATTCTTCGAGCCGGAGGAAGATGAACAGGACGCCCGGTTCACCTCCGCCTATGCCCAGGCCATGGCGAGCCTGGG
>DASSWD010000233.1:0-34846 GCA_035705335.1 Marinobacter sp.
GATTCCGGGGCCAAGGCACTGGTGGTTCTGGCCAATATGGCCAGTAACGCCGAGAAAGTGCTGCCCCATACCGGAATTGAGCATGTCATCGTGACGGAAATTGCAGACATGCATTCGCCGGTCAAGCGCATGCTGATGAATGCGGTAGTCAAGCACGTGAAGAAAATGGTGCCAGCCTACAATCTGCCCGGTGCCCATTCCCTGCCCTCTGTGCTCAGCGCCGGCGCTCGTGAAACCTTCAGCCCGGTTGACATCAAGCTGGATGATCTTGCGGTGCTGCAGTACACCGGTGGTACCACCGGTGTCGCCAAGGGTGCCATGCTCACCCACGCTAACCTGGTGGCCAACCTGACCCAGGTACGGCCGATGATGGAAGACATGGTGGACGAGGGCAAGGAAGTGGTGATTGCACCGCTGCCGCTCTACCACATTTATTCCTTCACCCTGAACTGCGGCATCATGCTGGAAGCCGGCGCGCACAACGTGCTTATCCCCAACCCGCGCGACATCCCCGGCTTCGTGAAAGAACTGCAGAAGCATAAGTTCAGCGCCTTCATCGGTCTGAACACGCTGTTTGTGGCGCTGTGCAATAACGAGGATTTCCAGGGTCTGGATTTCTCCGGGCTGAAACTGACCGCGTCCGGCGGCATGGCGCTGACCAGTGACACCGCCAAAATGTGGCAGCGGGTCACCGGCTGTGAAATCAGTGAGGGTTACGGCATGACCGAAACCTCTCCGGTGGTGACGTTCAACCCTCGCAGTGCCATCCAGATTGGCACCATCGGCCTGCCAATTCCCAACACGGTAGTAAAAACCATCGATGATGATGGCAAGGAAACCCCGGTTGGCGAACCCGGCGAACTGTGCGTGAAAGGCCCCCAGGTGATGCGCGGCTACTGGCAGCGCCCGGAAGATACCCAGAAATCCTTCACCGACGACGGCTTCCTGAAAACCGGCGACGTGGCGCTGATCCAGGAAGACGGCTACATCCGGATTGTGGACCGCAAGAAAGACATGATCATCGTGTCTGGCTTCAACGTTTATCCCAACGAAATCGAAGACGTGGTAACCAGCCACCCGAAAGTGGTCGAGTGTGCTGCCGTGGGTATTCCTGACGCCAAGAGCGGTGAAGCCGTAAAGGTCTTTGTGGTGGCCGGCAAGGAAGGGGTCAGCGCCAACGAGCTGAAAGAGTTCTGCCGCGAGCGCCTGACCGCCTACAAGGTGCCCAAGCACTTTGAGTTCCGCGAAGAGCTGCCCAAGAGTAACGTGGGCAAGATCCTGCGCCGCGAGCTGCGGGATGAGGCGACTGCCAAGTAACATCGGCGCACGTCGCTCCTTCTACAAACCCGCTACAAACCCCGCTACGGCGGGGTTTCGTGTTTCTAAGCGGCGGCTTTCCCGCTAGACTGTGGCGCCTGTTCACAGCGGAACAAATGTCTGAACCCAGCGGAGCCCGACCCGACCTGATGACTGATTCCTCCTCACATCCGAACTCCGGCAACTCTCCCCAACCAGGTACTCAGGTAAAGCCCATCACCTTTCCGGCGGGCCTGCCGGTCAGTGAGCGGGTGGATGACATCCGTGCGGCCATCGAAAAGCATCAGGTGGTGATCATTGCCGGCGAGACCGGTTCGGGAAAAACCACCCAGATCCCCAAGATCTGCCTGGCCATGGGGCGCGGTGACGGGGCGTTGATTGGCCACACCCAGCCCCGCCGTATTGCCGCCCGCAGCGTGGCGGCTCGCATCGCCGAGGAGCTGGGCGAAACAACGGGCCAACGCATCGGTTATCAGGTTCGGTTCACCGACAACACCTCGGCCAGTTCCCAGGTCAAGGTCATGACCGATGGCATTCTGCTGGCGGAGATCCGGCACGACCGGTACCTCAAGCGCTACGACACCCTGATCATCGACGAGGCTCACGAGCGCAGCCTGAACATTGATTTTCTGCTGGGTTATCTGCGCCAGCTGTTGCCCAAACGGCCGGATCTGAAGGTCATTATTACTTCCGCCACCATCGAGGTAGAGCGATTCAGCGAATTCTTCAACCAGGCGCCGGTCATTGAGGTCAGCGGCCGCACCTATCCGGTGGATGTGGTGTATCGCCCGCTGACCGGCGACGAAGACGACCGTGACCAGGGTTGGAACGACGGCGTGCTGTCCGCCCTGGACGAGATCGAACAACACGAACGGCGGGAAAAGCAGCCGCCGGGCGACATCCTGGTGTTCCTGCCTGGCGAGCGGGAAATCCGCATGCTCAGCAAGACCCTGCGCCACGCCGAGCTGAAGCACACCGAGATTCTGCCGCTCTATTCCCGCCTGAGCAATCAGGAGCAGAACCGGGTCTTTCAGGGTCACAAGGGGCGGCGCATTGTGCTGTCTACCAACGTGGCGGAAACCTCGCTGACCGTTCCCGGTATCCGCTATGTGATCGACACCGGCGTCGCCCGGATCAGCCGTTACAGCGTACGCTCGAAGATCCAGCGATTGCCCATCGAGCCGATCTCTCAGGCCAGCGCCAATCAGCGGGCCGGCCGCTGTGGCCGGGTGGCGCCGGGACTCTGTTTCCGCCTGTACGACGAAACTGACTTCCTCAACCGCCCGGAATACACGGACCCCGAAATCCTGCGCACCAACCTCGCGTCGGTCATACTGCAGATGGCCACCACCGGACTGGGTGACATCCGTCAGTTTCCGTTCCTGGAGGCGCCGGACAGCCGGCAGGTCAACGACGGCTACAAGCTCCTGGAAGAGCTGGGCGCGGTGGATGCCAAACGCCGGGTGAGCCAGCTCGGGCGTACCATGGCGAAGTTGCCACTGGACCCCCGGCTTGCCCGTATGCTGGTGGCTGCGGCTGAGCTTGGTAGTCTGTCTGAATTGCTGATTGTGATAGCTGGCCTGAGCGTTCAGGACCCACGGGAGCGCCCGCAGGAAAAACAGCAGGCAGCGGACCAGGCCCACGCGTCGTTCAACGACAAGGAATCGGATTTCATCACGCTGCTGAATATCTGGAACTGGTTCGAGGAGCAACGCCAGGAACTGTCCCAGAACCAGTTGAAAAAGGAGTGCCAGAAAACCTTTCTGAGCTGGATGCGCATGCGCGAGTGGCGGGACATTCACCGACAACTGGCACTGATTTGCCGGGAGCAGAAACTGCCGGTCAACCGTCAGGCCGCCAGTTACGAAACCGTGCACAAAGCGATACTTGCCGGTCTTCTGGGACAGGTGGCGACAAAGATCGAGAAACGGGAGTACCTGGCAACCCGGAACCGCAAGGTACTGATTTTCCCCGGATCGAAAGTAGCCAAATCGGCCCCCAAGTGGCTGGTAGCAGCCGAGATTGTCGAGACCAGCAAAGTCTTCGCGCGCATGGTGGCAGCCATTCAGCCGGAATGGATCGAGCCGCTGGGCAGCCATGTGGTCAAGCGGCATTACTTCGAACCCCACTGGGAGCAGAAACGGGCCCAGGTTATGGGTTATGAAAAGGTGACCCTGTACGGCCTGGATGTGGTGCCCCGGCGGCGCATTGCCTACGCAAAGATTGACCCGAAAGAATGCCGGGACCTGTTCATCCGCCGGGCGTTGGTGGAGGGGGAGTACCGGTCGAAAGCGCCTTTTATCGCCCGTAACCGGGAGATGCTCGATACCGTCGAGAATCTGGAAAAGAAATCGCGCCGCCGTGACCTGCTGGTCGACGACGAAGTTCTGGTGGCCTTCTATAACGAACGCCTGCCGGACACTATCGTCAGTGGCCGCCATTTTGAAACCTGGTGGCAGGGTCTTTCTGCAGCGGAACTCAAAACTCTTGAAATGACCGAGGCCGATGTGCTGCAGCGGCCGGTCGATCAGGGCGCGGCGGATCTCTACCCGGACTACCTGGAATGGCAAGGCGTGAAGTACCCGCTGAACTATGAATTTGAGCCCACCAGCGAGCGGGACGGTGTGACCCTGCAAGTGCCGCTGATGGCGTTGCGCCAGATACCTTCCCGGCGCCTGGAGTGGCTGGTGCCGGGCCTGCTTCGGGAGAAATGCATTGCGCTGGTCAAAGGCTTGCCGAAAGCCCTCAGGCGCAACTTTGTGCCGGTGCCGGATTTCGTGGACGCGGCGCTGGCCAACCTGCAGCCGGACAATGAACCGCTGACCCTGAAACTGGGCGAACAGCTGCGCCGGATGACCGGTGTGCAGATCGACCCGGAGGCCTGGCCGAAAGACGATCTGCCGCGACACCTTCGCATGAATGTCCGGGTGACCGGTGACAAGGGCAAGGTGGTGGCTGAAAGCCGCAACACCGACGAGCTGCAGGCCAGGCTGGAAGGCAAGGCGGAGGAAGCCCTGGCGGCTGCCACCACATTCAAGGACACCCCCGCCGTTGCCGAGCACACCGACTGGCAGTTCGGAACCTTGCCGACGCAGGTACAGACGGAAAAGGGCGGCATGCAGGTGACCGTCTACCCGGCACTGGAAGACCTGGGCCACAGCGTTCGCGCAGGGCGTTATCTGGACCGGCTGACTGCAGCCGATACCCACCGGCGAGGGGTCGCGCGGCTGATCATTCATCGTTTCGGCAACACCCTGTCTGAGCTTGAACGCAAACTGCCCCGGTTCACACAGTCGGCGCTGATGTTTGCTCCGATCGGCCAGGCCAAAGCCCTGCTGGATGACCTGTTGCTGTCGACCGTGATGCAGCATTTTCTGGCGGATGAAGTGCCCCGGAGCCGGGAAGCATTTGACCGGTTGTTTGACCAGCACAGAGGCGAATTCATCCTCGCTCTGGAAGCCGCCGATGCCCGCCTGCATCAGGCCATGACCGGTTACCAGAGCATTGCCAAACGGCTGAAAGGCAAGATCAACCTGGCACTGGCAAATAGCATGTCTGACTTGAAGTTTCAGATGCAACATCTTGTCTACCCAGGCTTTCTCTCGGACACGCCCAGGCATTGGCTGGCCAGATTCCCGGTCTACTTTGAGGGCGCGAATATCCGCCTGGAGAAAATGGCCCGGGAAATGGGTCGGGAACGGGAATTCCTGTACACGATTGACGGGTTGTGGTCGCGCTACGCCGCCAAACGGGAGCAACAGAAACGCCAGGGTGTTCGGGACCCGGAACTGGAGGTCTACCGGTGGATGCTGGAGGAATACCGGGTGTCCTTCTTTGCCCAGCAACTGGGCACGGCGATGACGGTGTCGATGAAGCGCCTGGACAAGCAGTGGGAGAACACCCGGATTTGACGCGGGCCCGGGCCATAACCGGGTTGCGCACCCTTGCACCAGATTGGTGCTGATCGTCGAGTGTCGGACGGGTAAATCAGCAGGACTGTGTTAGTATTTGTGACAACACGCCTGAAGGGCATTCATACGTTTTATTACCATGACGTGGGGTTATTGTGATTAAAGCCGTCATCAGCGGGACCGGTTTGTATACACCGCCTGCCGTTATCGAGAATGATGAGCTGGTTGAAGCCTTCAACCAGTACGTTGAGTTGTTCAACGCCGAGCATGCGGACGCCATCGCCCGTGGTGAGCTGGAAGCCCTGCAGCCGTCATCGTCTGCGTTCATCGAAAAGGCCTCTGGTATCAAGCGCCGGCACGTGATTGACCGGGAGGGCATCCTGGACCCGCGCCGGATGACGCCCCACATACCTGATCGCAGCAATGACGAGCCCTCGGTCCAGTGCGACATGGCTGTGGTGGCTTGTAAAGAAGCCCTGAGCCAGGCGGGCAAGACCGCCGCCGATGTGGATGCGGTGATCGTCGCCTGTTCCAACCTGCAGCGTGCCTATCCGGCGGTCTCCATTGAAGTTCAGAACGCGTTGGGGATTGATGGCTTTGCCTACGACATGAACGTGGCCTGCAGCTCCGCGACCTTTGGTCTTCAGGCGGCGGTGAACGCGGTGGAAAATGGCACCGCCCGCTCGGTGCTAGTGGTCAGCCCGGAGATCTGTTCCGGACACCTTAACTTTCGGGACCGTGACAGCCACTTTATCTTCGGGGATGCCTGCACCGCGATCTTGGTGGAGCGTGAACAGGACACCGTCGCAGGGCAGGGCTTCGAAATCCTGGGCACCCGGCTGAAAACCCAGTTCTCCAACAATATTCGCAACAATTTCGGTTTCCTGAACCGGGCCGATGAGTCTGGCATTGGCAAGCCAGACAAGCTGTTTATCCAGCAGGGTCGCAAGGTGTTCAAGGAAGTGTCGCCGCTGGTGGCCGAAACCATTCAGGGTCACCTCGCAGCGCTGTCGCTGGAGCCGGATAACCTCACCCGAATGTGGCTGCATCAGGCCAACCTGAACATGAATCAGCTTATCGCCCGTAAAGTGCTGGGCCGGGATGCTACGTTGCAGGAAGCCCCGGTGATTCTGGATGAATACGCCAACACCAGTTCAGCGGGTTCCATCATCGCCTTCCACAAGCACAACGCCGGTCTGGCCAGCGGCGATGTGGGTGTCATCTGCTCGTTCGGAGCGGGGTATTCCATCGGCAGCGTGGTGGTGCGCCGCCGTTGAAGGTATGGGCCGGCTTCAGTTGGTGGCCAGCGCCCTCAGGGTATCTGGCAGGGGCGTTGAACGCCGGGTACTGCGGTCAGTCCAGACGATTTTCGCGTAACCGTCGGCATAAACCTCCCCATTATCTGCATCTTTGAGCAGGTGGTAGGTTTCCAGGCTGGAATTTCCCGCCTTGTCCGCGTATGTTTCCACCACCACCCGGGCTGGGTGGGTCAGCTCGCGAAGGAACGTGGCACTGGTCTTGATGATCACCGGCCCGGTTGCTGCCCCGACAGCCCCCAGTCCCAGAGATGCCAGCCACTGAATGCGGGCTTCTTCAAAGAAACGGAAGTAAACTGTGTTGTTCGCGTGGCCGTATGCATCCATATCGCCCCAGCGGAGCGGGGCGGTCAGCGTACTGACCAGATTGCCCGGTACTGACATGTTATTTCCTCCGGAATCATCAATAAGAATAAATAAAACGCCGGTATTTTCGACGAACTGAAACGGAATAGACAACCCGAGTAAGCACTATGAGAGAGTTTAGTTTCCGGTGGATGTCCGGCGCGGCCTTGTCCCTGCTGGCGGTGTTGCTGCTAATGCCGGCGGTTGCCTCAAGCCAGAATCTCCAGGAGCCCACCGGCGAGCAGGCCATGCCTATTACCACCGAAGACCCCTACGAAAACTGGAACCGGAGGGTATTCGCTTTCAACGATGCCGTGGATACCTGGTTCCTGCGCCCCATCGCCAGTGCTTACCGCACCGTGACCCCGGACTTCCTCGATCGGGGGATCACCAATGTATTCCGCAATCTGGGTGAAATTGGCAATTTCGCGAACAGTCTGTTGCAACTCAAGGGTGAATCCGCCGTCGTGGCGGCAGGTCGGTTCACCTTCAACACGGTGTTTGGCCTGGGTGGCTTCTTTGATGTTGCTACATCGTTTGACCTGCCAGAGCGCCCGGAAGATTTCGGCCAGACCCTGGCGGTATGGGGTTCCGGCTCCGGGCCATACCTGATGCTGCCACTGCTGGGACCGGCGACGCCTCGCTCGTTTACCGGTATGGTTGTGGATGGGATCGCCTGGCCGTCACCCTGGGATGAAGTGGAAAACCCGGAGTGGTACTACCTGCGTTTTCTGCAGATTGTTGACATACGGGCGGACCTGATACCGGCCGAGAGCTTCATCTCCGGTGATCGTTACACCTTTGTCCGCAATGCCTTCCTCCAGCGTCGAGAATTTATGATCAACGATGGTAAGATCATCAACGACCCATTCTCCCGTGGTAACGGTGATGATCTGATGCTCGAGGATTTCTGAGCGCCAAATCCGGAGGCGACCTGTGATCAAGGACCCGAGAATAGCCCGATTCCGGAAGATGCTGGCAGAGGCCCGGAATTACGAGCAATGGAAAGCGGCCGCCCTGGAGTTGGATTTCCTTGAAGGAAATGCCGAGTGGAAAGAAGAATTTGCGTCCGATCTGTACCATTACGAGCTGATCCATGACCGGCTGAACAACCTCAAGCAATACCGCAACCAGAACGACATGGAGAGCCTCAAACGGGCGCTCCGCGAGGGGTTGCACCACGATCTTGGCAATCTGGGCAACCCGGCGCTGTACCGCCACTCCCGGGTCGGCACCAAGCACCTGATCGAGGAATACATCACCCAGGTGTGCGAAGCGCTGGACTATCTCTGCGATCATCCGGTTCCGGGCTTCCCAATTGCCGATAAGCTGCAGTTCTTCCGGGATACACTCACCAGTTACGGTCGGCCGACGCTGCTGCTCAGTGGTGGCGCCAGTCTTGGCATGTTTCACTTAGGTGTGATCAAGGCGCTGTGGGAAAAAGGATTGTTGCCGCAAGTGATTGCCGGTTCCAGCATCGGGGCCATCATTGCCGGGATACTGGGCGTTCACACTGACGCGGAAATTCCGGACATGCTGGTGCCAGAGCGCCATAATCTGCGGGCCTGGAAATGGCGAGGGCTGCTCAGTGCCATGCGGGGCCGGGGACTGATGGATCAGGATACGCTGAAACATTGCCTCAGGGAGAACATCGGCGAATACACCTTCGAAGAGGCCTATCAGCGTACCGGCCGAAGCATCAATATCAGCGTTTCGCCGATCCAGAGCCACCAGAAGGCGCGCCTGCTGTGCGGCTACACCTCTCCGTATCTGATGGTCTGGAGTGCGGCGCTGGCCAGTGCCGCGGTACCCGGGATCTTTCCGCCCGTCACTTTGATGAAAAAGGACCGGCACGGCAACGCGTTGCCCTACATGCCCCGGTTGAAGTTCGTGGACGGCTCGGTGGTCAGTGATCTGCCCATTGAGCGGCTGATGCATCTGTACGATGTGAATTTCACCATTGTCAGCCAGACCAATCCGCACGTAGTGCCATTCCTGACGTCCGGCGGCGACGAAGAGAAACTTTCGATGACCCGGCTGCCCTGGCATCTGTTGAAATCCGAGATCCGGTTCCATGGCCAGGGTGTGTTTGACTACCTGCGCAAACGGGTACAGCCGGAACTGCTGCGCCAGATGTCTGGCCAGATGTACACCATCATGGCGCAACGGTATTCCGGCGATGTCACCATTGCCCCGCACTATTCCACCCGGCACTTTCGGCGTATGCTGGCGAACCCGACACCGGAGTATGTCCGTGAGATGATTCTGGCAGGCGAGCGGGCAACCTGGCCCAGGATTTCAATGATTCGCTCCCATGCCCGGATTTCCAAAACCCTTGAGCGCTGTGTTCGCCGGCTGAAACTGCAGAACCGTCGGGCGGCGGATCTGAAACTGGTCAGTGGCACTGACTCTGCCAGGCCCTGAGGAACCATGTACTACGATTTTTTTGGCCTGAAAGAGCCTCCTTTCTCGATCGCTCCTGACCCACGATACCTGTACATGAGTGACCGCCATAAAGAAGCCCTGGCGCACCTGATGTATGGCGTTCAGGGGCAGGGCGGGTTCATCGTAGTGACCGGGGAAGTGGGGACCGGAAAAACCACTGTATGCCGGTGTTTCATTGAGAACGCACCGTCCCACGTGGACATCGCGTTGATTCTTAACCCGAGGCTGTCTGCCCGGGAATTGCTGTCTTCAGTGTGTGATGAACTGGAGATCGACCACACCCCGGATGCCAGCATCAAGGTAATGGTCGACGCGATC
This sequence comes from Marinobacter sp., assembly GCA_035705335.1. GTDB lineage: Bacteria > Pseudomonadota > Gammaproteobacteria > Pseudomonadales > Oleiphilaceae > Marinobacter. The sequence goes on from DASSWD010000233.1 coordinate 9,653, forward strand.
AATCAGGACCTTCTGAAAGCTCACGCCGCCGGCCGCCACAAAGTACTCATCATTGACGAGGCCCAGAATCTTTCGGCAGACGTGCTTGAGCAGCTGCGCCTGCTGACCAATCTGGAGACCGCCGAGAAAAAACTCCTGCAGATCGTCCTGCTTGGCCAGCCAGAGCTTCAGGACGTGCTGGCTCTGCCGGAACTGCGACAGCTCAATCAGCGGGTCACGGCCCGGTACCATCTGGATGCCATTGGCAGGGACGAACTGCCCGCCTATCTGCAGTACCGGCTGGGCGTGGCCGGGCTGAGAATCGACATTTTCAGTTCGGGAGCGGTCCGCCGTCTTTATAGCATCAGTGGCGGTGTACCCCGTTTGATCAACCTGATTGCGGATCGCGCCCTGCTTGGCGCCTATGCCGGGGGTGATCACCAGATCTCCGCTGACCACATTCGCCAGGCCGCCAAAGAAGTCGGTGGCGGCCGCCCGCTCCAGGCCCGTCGCAAGGCGAAGGCCTCAGTATTGCGGGCATCGTCGTTTGTGTTTCTGCTGTTGTCGCTGGCATTGGCGGTGCTGTCCACCCTGATGTTCTTCCAGCCGGGCAACGCTTCCCGCCCGGCGATGGCCGGTGCTGGAGCGCCGGCACCGCTTCAGGGCACCATCGAGCGCGCTCCAGAGCAAGATGTGGCCAACCGCACGCCCATGTCTGGGGTAGCAACGGTGGTTGCGGGGCCGGAGTTTGATCTGCAGCGGCATACCCTCGCCCTCGGCCCCGCGTTCCGGGCGCTGTTGGCGCTGTGGGGCGAGGTTAACTTGCCGGCCAGTCTGGGTGTTGCCTGTGACTTTGCACAAAGCCGTGGCCTGGCCTGTCTTGAGCGCCAGGGCACCCGTCGTAGCCTGGAATTCCTGGATCGGCCGGCGATTCTGACCCTGCGGCCCGGTGCTGGTCAGCCTACCTACGTGGTGGTGAGCCGACTGGATGGCAACCGGGCAACCATCGAAACGACGGTTGGCCCGGTGACGGTGGAATTTGATGAACTGGAGGCGGCCTGGTTCGGCGAGTTCCGGGTGCTGTGGAAGATGCCGGACTACATGACGGCAGCGGAAGAAGCGCAACCGGCGGCCCGGGAGCTCTGGCTGGGTGCCCGCATGATGCAACTGGCCGACCGCCTCGAGGACGAGGCCGCTGAACGTTCTGCCGTCAAACGCCTTGGGCTGGAGGAGCAGGTCCGGTGGTATCAGGCCCGGCGGGGGCTGACGGTAGATGGCATCCCGGGTGCCATGACCCTGATTCAGATGCGTAACGATCTGCAGGCGGACGTGCCGCGGCTGGTCCGAGAAGGGCCTGGGGCGGGGGACTGACGGATGTCTTATATTCTTGATGCCTTGAGAAAATCCGAAACCGAGCGGCGCCAGGGTAAAGCCCCGGATCTCGGCCAATCGGTACAGATCATTCACCGGCCGCGCAGGAAGCGCCCAGCCATAATGGTCTGGGCGATTATCTCGGCTCTGTTGATCAATGCGGTGGTGCTGGCCTATGTATTCTGGCCTGATCGGACGATGCCTGCAGTATCGGTTGCGCCGGCTGAACGGCCGCCTGTGGTCGAATCCCGTGCTGCTGAAATGCCAGCACCGGCGCCGACAGCCATGCCCGACATCCCGCCGGAACCGGCCGACGTGTTCGAAGCGCCGCTGGTGATTGTTCCGAATACCCCGGCGGTGCGGGATCCATTGACACCGCGGAGCCCGGAGGGCAGGGTACCGCACCTGATTGAACTGCCCCTGTCGTTTCAGAAGAGTGTTCCGGATTTGACCTTCAACAGCCATATTTACGCCTCAGACCCGGCGGCCAGCAGGGTGACGATCAACAGCCAGTATTTGCGCCCCGGTGACCGGCTGGGCGATCTGCGTGTGGAGCAGATCACCGTCGATGGTGTGGTGTTCAGTCTCAACGGCCAGCGCTTCCGTGTGGGCGTGGTGCGGAACTGGGTGAGCCCGCGCTGATGGCACTGTCTGACGAGGTCAAACAACAGATTCAGCAAGCCTACCGCGATGTCCTGGCGGGCAAGGACGTACGCGCCCGCTACGGCCAGCGCCTGATGATTGCCGAAATTGCCCGGTACATGGCGGACATCACCGATAACGACGGCCAGCGTACATCGCCGCCGGCGACCTGTGTGGTGGAAGCCGGGACTGGTACCGGCAAGACCCTGGCGTACCTGATTGCCGCCATTCCTGTGGCCCGGGCGCTGGGCAAGACCCTGGTAATCTCCACGGCCACGGTGGCGCTTCAGGACCAGATCGTCCTGAAAGACCTGCCGGACCTCCGCAAACACAGCAATCTGGATTTCAACTGGACCCTGGCCAAGGGCCGCGGGCGCTATCTGTGCATGTCGCGGCTGGAAGCCCGACTGCACGATGCAGGCCACGGCGACAGCGAAACCATGCCGTTGTTTCTGCTGGAACAGCCCGGCGGCGATGACGCTGAGGATCGCGCCACGTTCGAGAACATGCTGGCCCAGTATGGCGCCCGCACCTGGGACGGCGACCGGGATCACTGGCCCGAGCAGATTCCGGACGACACCTGGCGCCAGGTGACGACGGACCATCGCCAGTGCACCAACCGCCACTGCGCCTACTATGACAGCTGCGCGTTCTTCGATGCCCGCAAGGATCTGGACGACGCCGAGGTGGTGGTGGCCAACCACGACCTGGTGCTCGCAGACCTTGCGCTTGGTGGCGGTGCCATTCTGCCGGAACCAGAGAGCGCGTTGTACATCTTTGACGAGGCCCACCACCTGCCAGACAAGGCACTCAATCACTTTGCGGCCTCCGTTCCCCTGAACGCGACCCGGCAGTGGCTTAAACAGGTATCACAGGCGCTGGTGAAAATGCAGCCGTGGCTGCCGGGCGGTTCTCTGGCGACCAGAACCGTGGAGAAGATCAGCCTGGCCGGCCGGGATCTTGACCTGGTGCTGCAGCGGGTATTCGAACACATCAGCGAATCGGTGAACTGGGAGTTCAGCGATGAACGCAAGACCGCCCAGTGGCGCTACCCGGATGGTGAACTGCCTGAGGAGGTCAGCGCCCTGGCCATCGAAGCCAAAACCGCCACCGCCGCTGTGGTCCGCCACCTGGGCGTACTGGTCGACGAGCTGCAGAACGCCTTCGATGAGCGCAAAGACCCGGAACTGGACCGTGACACGGCCGATTCCTGGTACCCGGTGATTGGCACTTTCCACAGCCGGGCCGAAGATCAGTTCCGTTTATGGAGCGCCTGGTGTGAGGGCGCTGTCGCGCTGGAAACCCCTGAGAGCGCTGACCCGGAAGCCGACACCCCGGTCGCCAGGCCGCGTCAAGGTCCGCCGGCGGCCCGCTGGGCTGTCCGTCAGCGGTGGGACCATACTGAAGACATCACCCTGTACAGTTCACCGGTGCTGGCGGATAACCTCCTGTACAGTCGGCTATGGTCCCGTGCTTACGGGGCGGTGCTGACCAGCGCCACGCTGACCGCACTGGGCCGGTTTGACCGGCTTCGCAGTCGCGCCGGGCTTCCCGAGGCCAGCCGGTATCTGGTAGTGCCCAGCTCATTCCGCTACGCAGCAATGGCCACGGTGGAAGTACCGGCCATGACCGCCATGCCCACCGACGATGCGTTCACCGACGCCCTCATCAAGCGTTTGCCAGACCTCTGGGCCGGCGAAACGGCGACCCTGGTACTGTTCACCTCACGCCGGCAGATGCAGCAGGTGAGAGACGCCTTGTCGCCCGGGTTTCCAGACCTGATCCGTACCCAGGACGACATGTCCAAGAACGAGGTGCTGCGGGCCCATTGTGCCCGTATTGACGAGGGCAGGCCCAGCGTACTCTTTGGTGTTGCCAGTTTCGCCGAAGGCATCGACCTGCCGGGCAAGTATCTGCACCACGTGGTCATCACCCGCCTGCCGTTCTCAGTGCCGGATGACCCGATCGAGGCCAGCCTGGCGGAATGGGTGACCCAGCGTGGTGGCAACCCGTTCATGGAGATCACCGTGCCCGATGCGTCGATCAAGCTGGTGCAGGCGGTGGGCCGGCTGCTCAGAACCGAGCAGGATACCGGCCGGGTGACCATTCTTGACCGCCGGATCGTCACCCGCCGGTACGGACAGTTGCTGCTGGATGCCCTGCCGCCGTTCCGCCGCATCATTGAGCGTTAACCAAAAAAAAGAGCCATCCCGACGGGGTGGCTCTTGTCAAAGGGGTTCATTGGGAACCCAGGCGTCGAAACAACGCGGAACAAGAAGTCTGAAGGCCTGAAGTTTCAGAATTCCCGGATGGGCCGGGGGCCTCATCACGGTTCCCATAGTAGGGCGTAAAAGGCGGAGCAGGATCGTCCAAAGGGCGTAGTCCGGGGTATTAATCCGGTAAAAATGTGACTGGCATCACGAAAGGCTAGTCTTCCAGTAGCCCGAACTCCCGGGCCCGGGCCAGGGCTTCGGTTCGCCGCCCGGCCCCCAGTTTACCGTACAGATTACGAATATGGGCTTTGACCGTGGCGGGTGCCACGGACATGGCCCTGGCGATGTCCTTGTTGGCCAATCCCTGGTGAATCAGTTGCAACACCTCCTGCTCCCGCTGGCTGAGCGGCTCGGCGAGTTCTGGTGTGGTCGCGCGTGTAACGTTCCTGAGTGCGTGCGGCGCCGCCGTTCCTGCAGTTCTTTCAGGAGCCTGCTCAGCGGCCAGCAAACCCAGCAGCTCACGGTTCCAGCGCCCCGGGATTCTTAGCCGCGGATGCTGCACCAGATGACCCCGTAATGCAGTGCTTTCCTCGGCAAACAGTCTCAGAAACCCGGCACTTTCGGCGCGGTCAAGGGCGCGTTCCAGCACTGTATCGGCCTCCTCATCGTGGCCCTGTTGAAACAGGGCGTCGGCGGTGACCAACAGGATCTCCACCAGGTGTCGGATGTGGGCGTTTTGCACCGCTGTGCCAAGCTGAGTGGTCAGCCGGTCGACGGCGGCGCCCGGGTTGCCTTCAGCGATCAGCACTCGCGCCAGGGCAATCTGGTTCTGTTCCTGATTGAGGGGGTTGCTGGTGGGGCGGGCCAGTGCTGCATCAATGCATTCCCGGGCACTCGCAAGGTGGCCGGCTGACAGGTAACAGCGGGTGAGCAGCGCCGATGCCGCCGGCGGCTCGAACACGATATGTTCCCGGCGTTTCAGTCCCACCTGTTCGGCGTCTTTCAGAATGTCGATGGCCTCATCGAATTGCTGCTGGCTGAACGCCAGGTGGCCCCGGACATACTGGATAACCACATGCTGGCCAGGTTCTGTGCCTTTCTCGACGTGCTCCAGAAGCGGTGACAAATAGCCCTGAGCGACTTCGCATTCGTTGCGCTCACGGTAGATTTCCGACAGTGAACTGTTCTGCCAGCAGGAAATCAGCCGGGGCCGGGCCGGGTCAGAGTGGTGCTCATCCACCCATTGCCGCACGCGGATGGAGGTATCCAGTGCCAGTTCGGTATCGCCGCGGTGGTACTGAATCCACGCCAGAAGGCCGCCGGATGACAACGCCGTTGAGGCCTTGCGTTCAATCCGGCCATAGTGCACCGCCGAGGCGAGGGCCTCTTCAGCATTCGCCAGTTCACCCTTGGCAAAATAATCGAGCCCCAGGCCGTAATAGGTGACGGACTTCAGGGGTATCTGGATCTGGTCGATGTCTTTCAGCACCTGCCGGGTCAGGTCCGCGGCGTGTTCGTTGTCGTTGCGGCTGCGGGCCAGATAAGAGCGCACCAGCGAAATCTCGCTGTGCAGGGCCAGGGCGCCTTCGGCGTCGGGGTGAGAGTCCGCCACCCGCCGGTCAAGCAGGTCTTCCACCGCTGACAGCAGTGGTGCGAGGCTTTCCACCCGGTTGGCGAAGAACAGGGCCCAGACCTTCAGCATCAACAGTTGCGGGCTGTCACTGATGGTAGCGTCCGGCAGATGGTCCAGCCAATTCAGGACCGGCAGGTGGTAGCCGCCGTGAATCAGGTTGTTGCCGTGTTCGGCGAGCACAGTCGCCAGGCGCCCGGTATCGCCCCGGCTGACCATCAGTGCGATCCCCTCCTGAACGTGACCATGGCTGAGCAGCCAATCGGTGGTGCGCTGTTGCATCCGGTTGGCGGTTGCGGGTGAGTCGTTCTGAAACCGCTGCAGCAGCGCATCCCGGAACAGATCGTGGTAACGGAACCAGGCGTTCTGATTGTCCAGTGGTATCAGGAACAGATTCTGGGCCAGCAGCTGTTCCAGGAACTCCTGGCTGTCTGAGCGCTCACGGATACTGTCACACAGGGACGCGCACAGCCTCGTGCAGCAGGCCGTCTCCAGCAGAAAACGGGCCAGCTCATCGGGTAACTGTTGCAGTACTTCCGAGAGCACATAGTCACTGATCAGCCGAACGTCCGGCGCCAGGGAACCCGGCTCCGACTGGCGCAGATTGCTCGTTGATGTGGCAACGCCAGACAGCGCAGACAGCTGCATCGCCGCGACCCAGCCCTCGGTGCGCTGCCAGATGGCCTGTACGTCGGCATCGGGCAGGGCGATGCCCATGGTGTCGTGGAAGAAACGGCGGCATTCGTCAGTGGAAAACGCGAGCTGCCCGGGGTGAATGTCCCGGGCCTGTCGCCTTACCCGCCATCGCGCCAGGGGTAAGGGCGGCTCGCTTCGGGAAATCAGGGTGACCACCACGCCCGTGGGCAGATAATCCATGAACCAGGCGACTTGCCGATGGATGGTGTCGTCCCGGATGACCTGGTAGTCGTCCAGCACCAGCCGCCAGGGGGTCTCGTCTTCACCGAGGGCGTTCAATAATGCGGTGAGGGTGCCGGTCAGGTCGTCGCCGGGCTCGCGGGACAGGTATTGGCGGGCAGTATCAAGGCCCATAAGCCCTGCGTGTTCAAAGGCACCGAGCACGTATTGCCAGAACTGCCGCGGCTGGTTGTCGTGGTCGTCCAGCGACAGCCATGCAATGTGCTGTCCGTGCCGGGCAAGCCATTGGCTCACCAGCGTGGTTTTACCATACCCGGCCGGGGCCACCACCAGATTGATGCGCCGGTGGACGTCCGGTTCCAACAGCTGGTCCAGGCGCTGGCGCTGAACCGACCGCGGGTCTGGAGTGGGCCGCAGGAATTTCGTGGTCAATAACATGGTGGCTCGGTTGGCGTGGGTTTCGATACCGGATTGTGTGCTTTACAGGTGCCAAGTCAAGGGCTTGTCTTGCCAGGCAGATGGGAAAATCGGCGAACGGCAGGAATTGGTCTACACTGAATGCGGTGGCTAACGTATGACCAAAAAGAATGAAAAAAACCTTTCTTATACGTATTATCTGGTGGTAGACACATCCAGGGAGCGACAGACTCAATGAAGTTACAACAGCTGCGTTATATCTGGGAGGTTGCGCACCACGACCTGAACGTTTCAGCAACGGCCCAGAGTCTCTTTACCTCACAACCCGGCATTTCCAAACAGATCCGCCTGCTGGAAGACGAATTGGGCCTTGAGGTGTTTGCCCGCAGCGGAAAGCACCTGACCCGCATCACCCCAGGCGGTGAAATCATTATCCGTGAAGCCGGCGAGATTTTGCGTCGGGTCGAGGGTATCAAGAAGATTGCCCAGGAGTTCAGCAATCAGCGCAAAGGTGACCTGAGCATTGCCACCACCCACACTCAGGCCCGTTATGCGCTGCCCCCGATCATCAGCGGGTTTATCGAGGCCTATCCTGAGGTGTCGCTGCACATGCACCAGGGCACTCCTATGCAGATTTCCGAAATGGCGGCCAGTGGTGCGGTGGATTTTGCCATCGCGACTGAGGGCATGGATCTGTTCAACGATCTGATCATGATGCCCTGCTACAAATGGAACCGCTGTGTGATCGTGCCGAAAGATCACCCGTTAGCGAAAGAGACCGATCTGGCACTGGAAACCCTGGCCGAATTTCCCCTGGTGACCTACGTGTTTGGTTTCACCGGGCGCTCAAAACTGGATGAAGCATTTCAGGCCAGGGGACTGACACCGAAAGTGGTGTTTACGGCCGCCGACGCTGACGTTATCAAAACCTACGTGCGGCTGGGCCTTGGCGTTGGGATCATTGCCAGTATGGCGTTTGATCCAAAGGCAGATCCGGACCTGGTGGCGCTGGATGCCAGCAAGCTGTTCCGGCCGTCGGTCACCCGCATTGGCTTCCGCAAAGGCACTTTTTTGCGGGGCTACATGTACGATTTCATGAAGCGGTTTGCGCCGCACCTAACCAAAGAAAAGATCGACGAGGCGGTAGCGCATCAAGGTAGCCGGTCGGAGATCGAGGCCCTGTTCAAGGACGTTGAATTGCCCACCTACTGAGTCAGCCTGATTTTCCGATCAGGTTACTGGCGTGCAGGCCACATTCCTTGTGGGTGGCCTCTTCCCACCACCAGCGGCCTTCCCGTTCGTGCTGGCCGGGCAGCACGGCGCGGGTGCACGGCTGGCAGCCAATGCTGACGAAGCCTTTCTCATGCAGGGTGTTGTAGGGCACCTCGGACATCCGGATGTAGTCCCAGACGTCTTTCGAACTCCAGTTGGCCAGCGGGTTGAATTTCACCAGAGTGCGGCCTTCGCCTGAAAACGTCGTGTCTTCCTGAACCACCGGTACCTCGTTGCGGGTGCCCGGGCTCTGGTCCCGGCGCTGGCCGGTGATCCAGGCGTCTACTGTGGCCAGTTTACGCTTCAACGGGTTGACCTTGCGTATACCGCAGCACTCGGAATGGCCGTCTTCATAGAAGCTGAAAAATCCTTTCTTGCTAACCAGGGCCTCCACTTCCGCCGCATCCGGGCAAAGCACCTCAATCGTGATGCCGTAATGCTTGCGCACCCGCTCGATGAACTCGTAGGTTTCCGGGTGCAGGCGGCCGGTGTCCAGGGTGAACACCTGCAGATTGTCGGTCAGCTTGTGGGCCAGCTCGATGAGGGCGACGTCTTCGGCACCACTGAAGGAAATGGCGATGTTGTCGAACCGGGCGAAGGCGGCTTTCAGAATCGCCCGGGGGCTCTGGTCACTGAGTTCGGCCTGTAGGGCTGAAATATCGGTCATGGAACGCTCATGTCTGGGTGAGTGCCGAGGGTTGCAATGGAACAAGGCTAACATCGAACCACTCATAGCCTGAAGGAATGAGCATCTATATCTTTATGCCACAGGGCAAGGGGCGTGAAGGATTCCCGATGCAATCCGCCCGACTTTTTCATATCATAGCCCGCAACAGGAGCGGGTGCGTGCCGCGCACCCGATCGTTTTCCATCTGATCAGGAGACCGTTGTGGAACTTGCATGTCTTGACCTTGAGGGCGTATTGATTCCGGAAATCTGGATTGCGTTCGCAGAAAAAACCGGTATTGAGGAGCTCAAGGCAACCACCCGGGACATTCCTGATTACGACGTTCTGATGAAACAGCGCCTGCGCCTGCTGGACCAGCATGGTTACGGCCTGCCGGAAATCCAGGAAGTGATCGGTACCCTGGACCCTTTGCCTGGCGCCCGGGAATTCCTGGATTGGCTGCGGGAACGCTTTCAGGTGGTGATCCTGTCGGATACCTTCTACGAATTCGCCATGCCGTTGATGAAAAAACTGGGTCACCCGACACTCCTGTGCCACAAGCTGGAAGTGTCAGACAGCGGCCAGATCACCAACTATCTGCTGCGCCAGCGTGATCCCAAGCGCCAGTCCGTGCGTGCGTTCCAGTTACTGAACTACCGGGTGATTGCTGCCGGTGATTCCTACAACGACACCACAATGCTGACCCAGGCGGAAGCGGGCATTCTGTTCCATGCGCCGAAAAACGTGATTGAGGAGTTCCCGCAGTTCCCGGCGGTGCACACTTTTGACGACCTGAAAGCCGCCTTCCTGAAGGCCAGCGCCGTTCACAACGGCTGATATCTGGCTGGCGATCGGCCCCCGTTCTGAGCAGAGCGGGGCGCCCGCTACTACCGGTTACCCAGTTGTTCCAGAAAGGCCATCAGTGGCCGCACCTTGGTAAGTGTTTCCTGATATTCGGCCTCAGGGTCACTGTCGGCAACAATGCCACCGCCACCCCAGCAATGAATCTGCCCGTCATCCCCGCACAACAGGGTGCGTATAGCGATGCTGCTGTCCAGATTGCCATCCAGATCGTAACGGAACACCGAACCGCAGTACGGACCACGCCAGTGGGGTTCAAGCTGCCGGATGATTTCCATGGCCCGGCGCTTGGGAGCGCCGGTGATGGAGCCCCCGGGAAATGCGTCGACTAGTGCTTTCAGGGGGCTGACACCCGGTTTCAGTGTGGCGCGGATGTGACTGACCAGGTGGTGCACGTTTTCATAGGATTCCAGCGCAAACAGTTTGTCGACCTGGACCGAACCGGCCACCGCATTGCGCCCCAGGTCGTTGCGTAACAGGTCCACAATCATCAGGTTCTCCGCGCGGTCTTTCTCTGAACGTTGCAGTTCCTCAGACAACGCCAGATCAGATTCGGGGGTGGTGCCCCGTGGGCGGGTGCCCTTGATCGGGCTGGTCTCCAGGATGCCGTTCTCGATGGCCAGGAAGCGCTCCGGCGACACTGACATTACGGTTTGGCCGCCCAGGCGCAGGAAGGCGGCGTAGGGCGTCGGGTTGGCCTGGGTCAACCGGCTGAACGCCTGCCAGGGGTCGCCCTCGTAGTGGCCGGTAAACTGCTGTGAGAGATTCGTCTGATAGCAGTCCCCCGCCACAATGTAGTCTTGAATACGCCGTACCCTCTCGCGGAACGCCTCGGCGGACTGCTCTGGTTCAAACGGCCGGATCATCCGCCAGTCGTCAGCGGTGGAGATACTGACACCCTCCATGGCGGCTTCCAGTTGTTCAGCGATATGGCTCGGCAGTTGAGGGTGTCTCCAGAGCATGCAATCACCGGTATGGCTGTTCTGGCTGGCCATCCAGAGATACAGCCGGGCATCGAGCAGCGGGCAGGGCAGCGGTCGCTGGCAGGCCGTCAGATGGGGCTCAAGCGCATACCCGAACTCGTAGGACAACGTGCCGACCCATCCGCCTTTCAGGCCCGTTATGGGCCCAGACGATACCGCGGGCCCGTCAAATTCCTGACCACCCCCCAGGGCAGTGCAGGCGGCTTCCATTCGGTCGATTAACACTGTGACATCCATTGCACCGCGATGGTTACCCGGCACAGTCAGATGGTCTGTGCCCATGGCCGAAAAGCCCTGCCAGCCGCCGCGATCGCCGTGGGTTGCCCGGCTGCCCAGAAACACGAAATCCGGCGCCTGTGCAGCCCAGTCAAGCAGGTTCCGGTACTGAGATGGCGTCACTGGCTGGTGGACGGGCGGGTGCAAAGGGCCTCCGTAGGAAATTTGGAAGAATGGTACCTGGAGCACATAACCGCCATTGTTCGGCGGCAAGCCCCGCTGATCTAATAATAGCGGCGCTGGTCGCCCTGTATTTTACAAGGATTTTGCGGCCAGGGATTGCACATTCACAGAATAAGACCGGACCAATCCAATGTTTATACGCAAGCACCGGGCCCTTGTGGCCGCCTTCACCCTGAGTTCTCTGTGTTCACTGCCGGTGGTTGGCCAGGACGCAGATTTTGACCCCCTGGCCGATGGCAAGCTGACGGACAAAGAACTGGGCGTGGTGGTGACCAGCGCCCAGCAGCAGTTGATCGGTCTGACCGAGAAAGCGACCGAAGCCTACCGGAGCGAGCTCACTGACGATCAACCGAATATGCCGGCTGCGTGGCTGCTGATGAAGGACGGCAAAACGGTCAAACGAATCAACATCGATGGCCAGGACCAGGGCATTCCTGCAGCCGGTCGGATCAAGATGTACCGCGCAGCAATCAAGGCGGTTGCCCAGGGCGGTGCCATCAACGCGGCCATGATTCTCTACACCGGACGGATCAGTGAAGAGAGCGATATCCAGGCTCTGGTGATCGAGCACGAGCATCGGCTCGGGGTCTCGGCCAACAAGGTGGTGGGTTACGAAGTGCAGGGCAACCAGATTCTGTGGGGCGAACCGGTGACCCAGAGCAAGCCCTATGAGTGGTTCTACACCGAGCAGGACAGCAATTCCTGAGCGGAATGCGACTGGCTCGTGGTTTGTATCAAAACGTAATCGAAACGTAAGAGACTGTGAATGGAGTCACGGACTAGGACTGTAAAACAATCTTAAATTGGGCCGTGGAGTAAGGGACTCCACAAACAAAACTCAGAGAACAAAAACATGAGTTTCCATAAGGAGATAAGAATGAAAGGCCTGAAGAAGATTGCCCTGGCAACAGCTGTTGCCATCGCCCCGTTCGCTGCTCAAGCAGACCTGAAAGCCCTCGACGACTCATCCATGGGTAACGTGACTGGCCAGGCTGGTGTCAGCATCGAACTGGAAACCCGCGTCAGCATCGGTCAGTTCGCGTACACCGATGAAGGCTCCTTCACCGTAAACGACATCGTACTGGGCGGTTCCGGCGTTGCCGGTGGTCCGGGCACCAACCTGCTGGATCAGCTGCGCATCGACATCGACGTTGAAGCCGACGGCGACGCGGTTATCCACGTAGCGTCTCTGGACGGTAACCCGATCGACTGGGGTATGACTGCTGGTTCCATGGAGCTGGTTGCTGCTGACGGCAGCGAAAGCACCACTCTGGTCTCCAACCTGAGCGGCTGGGGTAACCTGGGTGCACTGGACCTGCGTGTTGACACGGCTACCGACACTCTGAACATCGTTGCAGCCTTCAACGTGGTTGATATGGACTTCGACGTTGAGTTCCTGGGCGTTGGCATTCAGGACATGGCGATCTACGGCGCTGGTTACCTGGACGCCCCAAGCCCTGCGACTGCTTTCGCTCTGGCGAACGTGAACGTGTACAAGGGTAACGGCCTGGGTGCGTCTACCATGGTTGACGTACTGCGCGTAGACATCGCTGATATCAGCATGGACATGTCCATCGGTGCAATCAACATCGGCGGTGCGTCTATCGGTTCTATCGCTATGAAGAACCTGACCATCTCCGACACCAAGCTGGCTGTTTACGGTCATTAATCTGACCTGAACACCGGTGACGGTGAAACGCCCCGCGCTGCGGGGCGTTTTTGTTTGAGCGGTGGCGTGATGTCATAAAAAAGACGACCGCTGGGGTCGCCTTTTTCGCCTGACGGATATCGAAAGCCAACTGTTGAATCAGCGGTCGGGCACCTGAATAGACAGATCAAAGCCACCGCCCGGGCGCGGCGTGAGGTTTATGGGGCCTTCGTTGATACCCTCGGGAACCTGAATACGATCAATGCCGGGTGGGTTGCCAATGCTGAAATTCAGATTCTGGCCATCAAACCCGATCCCCAACTGATCGTTCAGGAAGGTCTGGGTAAAAGGCTCTTCAGGAATCTGTGGCTGCTGGCCAAAGATCAACAGGGGTACATCGGGTCGGAATTCGGCTGGTGGTTGAGCTCTGGCCAGCTCGTCAACCGGCAAAAGCAGTGCCCGGCGCAGAAACTCGTCTTCCGCGTCTGCCAGCGCATCCTCATTGCCTTCGCTCAGGTAACGCTGGCGTGCTTTCCGGTAGGCTTCCTTTTCCGCTTCGGTCAGCACTGGTTCCCCCGGGGAGATGGTCAGCGCGCGAATCACCCGTTGACGCTCGGCCTGCCGGGTATCTTTAGGCACGATAATAACCGCAGAATCTTCCACGTAAGTGTCGACCATCTCGTCCGAGGTCATGGTCTGAACCCCCGCGACACTGTGGCTCGACAAGGCGGCTGCAATGGCTGCGGTCAGCAATCCTGGCTTGAACATGGTTTTACCTCCCGTCACAAGGGGCATCGACCCTGCGGCTGACTGGCGCGCCGCGGTGAGGGTCCGTTCTCATTGTCAGTATTCGGTTTGTCTGACAGGAATTCAACGTGAAAGTGTTGCGATTGTGATCAGAATCCGCCTTGTGCCAGTAAACATGAGTCAAGACGATTTTCTGGGAACGCTGAATGTGGTGTGATGGCAGGCTATCCCGGACAAGAACCCTGGAGCCTCTTTTTTCATGGCCGCAAAGCAATCGTGGATCCGGAACCGGTTTCAGCGTTGGGTGCACCGGCGCATACCCCGTGCCGATGTTCAGACCTTCAGCCAGAAAACCATTTTCATCCTGCCAACCGGGGCCGGTGTGATCTTCGGTTTATTGCTACTTGTGATGCTGGTAACCGGTATCAACTATCAGAATAGTCTGATTTATCTGCTCACCTTCATGTTAGGGGCGCTGTTCGTTGGCGCGATGCATCAGACCCATCGCAATCTGGCAGGCTTGACGGTCACCCTGGTTTACGCCGGGGAGGGCACGGCGGGAGAGGATATTCCGTTCCGGTTCCGGCTGACCGCCGGCAAAGATGACAGCCTGTCGATTCACCTGTCGTTGGAGGATTCCGATGTCGGGCCGATTCATGTTCTGGCCGGGGAAAGTCAGAATGTAACGTTGCCGGTGCCGTCCGCCTACCGAGGCTACCTTCGCCCGGAACGGATCCGCATTGAAACCCGGTACCCCTTTGGCTTGCTGAAAGCCTGGTCCTGGCTGCGCCCGCTGGCTTCTGGAGTGGCCTGGCCGCGGCCGGTACCTGCACCGGACAGTCCTAGCACCCTGGATGACGACTCGGATGCGGATCGTGCCCGGCGCAAAGCGGGGCAGGACGAGGCCGACCTTCGCCCCTGGCGGGAGGGAGACCTTAGTCCCAGAGTCATGTGGAAGCGCTTTGCCCGGTCCGGTCAGATGGTTGTGGCGGACTGGGAAGCTCAACAGGGCAGTCCCGACTGGCTGGATTTTGCGGCGTTCCCGGGGGCCGATACCGAACTGCGCCTGAGCTATCTGGCCTGGCAGGTGGCAGAGCGGTCAGCCAGAGGCGAACGATTCGGCCTCAGTCTGCCCGGCGAATGCATTGAGCCAGACAGCGGCCCGGCTCACACCCAGCGATGCCTGGGGGCGCTGGCGGTGTATGGTGAAGAGAAACCAAGGGTTGCTGAGCCCCGGGTGTTTGGCAGCCGCGCGACCATGGACCCTGCCTGATGTTTGCTGCGTCTGACTCACCGCATTCCATTGTTTTGCCTGGCCGGGCATTGCTTTGGCTGATTGCCGCATTCGCGGTGCTGCTGATGCCCCAATGGGACCGTTTGCCGGTCTGGCTGGTCGCTGCCTGTGCGGCCTTGGCTGGTTGGCGATGGCTGGCACAGAATGGCCGGGTGCGATTGCCGGGGCGTTGGCTCCGGATTGGCATCATGCTGGTTCTGATGGGCGTTTACGTTGCGACGGTACAGGGGCGCTTCACCGTTGACACTGCCGCCTCGTTCTTCGTCCTGGCGGTTGGCCTCAAATGGCTGGAAACCCGCGACAGTCGCGATTTCTATGTGTTGTTCTTCATTCTGGTCTATCTGGCAACCGTGAACTTCCTGTTCCGGCAGGACATTCTTTGGACGCTGGTGAACTTTTTTGCCATCGCGTTGCTGCTGATCGGGTTGCAAACGCTGAATGGGGAATCGCTGCCCGCAAAAGCCCAAAGCGGCTGGAAGCGCCTGGGCATCATGATGCTGAAAACCTTGCCAGTGGTGGTGCTGTTGTTTGTGTTTTTCCCCCGAATGGCACCGCTGTGGAGTGTGCCCATTGTGTCCGGCCAGGCCCGGACCGGGTTGTCCGATACCATGACCCCGGGCGATATTTCCAGCCTGGCTCAGAGCAGTGAGCGGGCCTTCAGGGTGACGTTTGGTGATGAACCGCCGCCCTACGCCCAGCGGTACTGGCGCGGTCTGATCCTGGACTATCTGGATGGCGAAACCTGGCGTCAGAGGGACGACGGTGGCTTTCAGCCGCCAGGCAGGGTAGCCCTTGATGGCGGCGTGGGGCCCCTGGAAGACGGCCAGTACGACGTACTGCTGGAACCCACGGACCAAACCTGGGCATTTGCCCTGGATGGCTCGGTGGCGGTGTCCGATAACGTGGTAGAAACCGGGCAGAATCTGTTTCGATTCCGCCGGCCAGCAGACACGTCCGTTCGCTACCGGCTGGCTCTGGAGGACGAACCTGCGGCGCCCACGGATACGCTGTCAGCAGCCGAACGGCGGCGCTTTCTGCAATTGCCGGTGGGTGGCAACCCCAGGGCACGACAACTGGCCAGTGACCTGGCCCAAACCCTGACGCCAGAGCAAGTGGTAGTCGAGCTGATGCGCCGGTTCCGGGAGCAGGCCTACTTTTATACGCTCCGGCCACCGCCAATGCCAAACGACGGGATTGATGCCCTGTTGTTCGATGCAAAGCGGGGATTCTGCGCCCATTACGCCGGGGCAACCACCTTTGTGCTGCGCGCTGCTGGCATCCCGGCGCGTGTAGTAGTTGGCTATCACGGCGGAGACGCCGGTGCCGGGGGTGAGTATCTGATAGTCCGCCAGTACGATGCCCATGCCTGGGTCGAAGTGTGGCTCAACGGACGTGGCTGGGTTCGTGTTGACCCGACCGCCGCTATTGCGCCGAGCCGAATTGAATCCGGGCTTCGGGATGCCGTCGCCGACGAGGGTTCTTTCCTGGAAGACGAGCTGCTGTCGCCCCAGCGATATGGCGAGTTGGCCGTGGTGCAGTGGGCGTCGCTGCAACTGGACCGGATCAATTACCACTGGCAACGCTGGGTCGTGGGCTATCAGGGGCAAAGCCAGATGAACCTGATGTCGCGCTTGCCGGGCGGCATTGGCATGACCGAGCTGGGCTATCTGACCGCAGGTCTGGTGGGGCTTTCATTGGGCATTGCCGGAGTATTGTCTGGCCTGAGACTGCGGCGGGCAGAAAAGCGTGACCCGTTGCGCCGGCTGGTCGCGGCCTGGCATCGGCTGGCGGAGCAAGCTGGCGTTCCGGTGCGTGCCGGAGAAACCCCGGACCAGTTGGCCGAGCGACTCGTTGTGGCCATGCCTGACGCTGAAAGCTCAGTGCGCCGTTTTGCCCGGGGCGTAAACAATCATTATTATAGGCAGCCCGCCGGGCAAGACCCGGAGCGGGCGCTGCGACAACTGCGCGGATTGCTCAAAGCCATGAAACGGCAGCGGCGGCCGCGAACGCGCGCGGCCCATACAGGATCTTGTTGATGACCAATCTCTCAGACACCATGCCCTGGCTTGACGAGCCCTGGCGATCCGTGCAGCAGCGGCTGGCAGCCCAGCGCCTGCCCCATGCCCTGTTGCTGGTGGGGGAGCGGGGCGTCGGCAAGCGTGCCCTGGCGGAGGCAGCGGCCGGGCTGTTGGTGTGTGATCGCCCGCAGTCCAGTGCGGCGGGTTTGCCTTTGGCGTGTGGCCAGTGCAAACAATGTGACTTGATTGCTGGCGAAAGCCACCCGGATATTCGGCGATACCGGCCGGAAAAGTCCCGGATGGTGAAAGTGGATCAGGTGCGCGCTTTGTCTGCCTTTGCCGTGGCCTCGCCCCAGGTGGCCAGGCACAAGGTGGCGATTGTCGACCGTGCCGACCAGTTGAATATCAATGCGGCAAACGCACTACTGAAGACGCTGGAAGAACCGCTGGCGGATGTTACCTTGTTGTTGCTGCAGGAACACGGTCGGCCGGTACTGCCTACCATCCGTTCCCGTTGCCAGTCGCTGGTTCTGCCTCTGCCCGATGAGCCCATGGCCCGGAATTGGCTGGCTTCCGCTGCACAGGCACTGCCAGAGGCAGAACGCCCCGGCCCGGATGTGCTGGCCAAAGCGCTTACCATGACCGGCAACGCACCGCTGCTGGCCCTCGATTATGCCATGGGCGATTTCATCACGCTGCGGGATGAGGCGCTGGCGGCATTCCGGCAATTCATGAAGGGGAAACTGGCTATCGGTGATACGGCGAAAGCCTTCAAAGCGCTGGGGCTGGAAGACACGCTCTGGTTATTTGAAGCCTGGGCAGCGGATCTGGCACGGTGCTGTGCCGGTGGCGCAGCGAGGGATCCGGATGCCGCAGAGATGATGAATTACCTGGCCCGGGCCAACCCGCCCTGGGTAGCCCATGATTTGATGGACAGGGTGCGGGAGAGCCGCGAAGCGTCTGTTTACAACGCAAGTCCGGAACTGGAGGCCAGTCAGCTGTTGATGGCCTGGCAGTCGCTGATGCCGCGCAAGCGAGTGTCCGGTTGAGCGTTTGCCAGCCTCTGCTGTTATGATTGGAAAATCCTGGGAGAATCCTTACGCTAGTTCAGCGGGCAGAGCGGTCAATCCGTTATTGACTCAACACAGATAATGAAAGGTGAACACTATGGGGCCAGGATTCGGCGCACGCAGCGGTATTCTCACCCTGACCATCAAGGACAAGGCCGTACTCTACGCGGCTTATATGCCGTTTATCCGCCAGGGTGGTCTGTTCATTCCGACCCAGAAACAGTACCAGTTGGGCGATGAAGTGTTCCTGTTGCTCAACCTGATGGACGAGCCGGAGAAAATCCCGGTGGCCGGCAAGGTTATCTGGATCACGCCCAAGGGCGCCCAGGGTAACCGGGCTGCGGGTATCGGTGTGCAGTTCAACGGCGACGATGAAACCGCCCGCACCAAGATCGAATCCTACCTTGCCGGCTCTCTGAGTTCCGATCGCCCCACCCATACCATGTAGGACAGCCGAGGCATGACCGAAGCCTTAAGTGCGCCCGCTCCGGATATCCTGGGCGGGGGCCAACAATGCCAGTGGCCGCTCAGCGCCATCACTCTCGCAGGAATACATTGGCCGCCAGCACCGGACGCAGAGGGTGCTGTTCCGGTCGTCATGCTGCACGGCTGGCTGGACAATGCCATGAGTTTCGCCCGTCTTGGGCCCTCGCTGGCGAGCGTCGGACCAGTGTACGCTCTGGATATGGCCGGCCATGGTCACTCGGGTCACCGTCCTGACGGTTATGCATACTGGCTGATGGATTACGTGGCGGATCTTGCCGAGTGGCTTGAAACCCATGGCGCGCCAGATGGCCAACCCGTTGACCTGGTGGGCCATTCCCTCGGAGGTATTGTCTGCGCGTTGCTGGCGGCGGCGTTTCCGGAGAAAGTGCGTCGGCTGACGATGATTGACAGTCTCGGCGCGCTGAGCCGCCCGGTCGGTGAGACCATTCCTCAGTTACGCAGAGCCCTGAAAAAACGCCTGAGTGGTTCGTCGCCTGCGGCCACTTACCCGGACATTGCAACAGCCGCCCGGGTACGCGAAGGCGGGTTGAGTCCGCTCAGCCCGGAGGCGGCCGCCCTGCTGGTGCCCCGGAATCTGCGTGGCGCGCCTGCAGGACAGGTTTGGCGTACCGATGCCCGGCTTCGGCACCCGGCGTGCCTGATGATGACGGAAGAACAGGTGCGAGCCTCTCTGATGGCAATCTCCACTCCGACACTGTTCGTAAAGGCCTCCGAAGGGCTGCTTGCCCGGCAGAACCTGCTTTCGGACAGAGCCGGGCTGGTGCCCGGGATGGAAACCGTGATCGTTCCGGGCGGGCACCATTGCCACCTGGATGGTGAGACACAGCCTGTTGTTGATGCCATCATGAGATTTTTGACGCAGTGAGCCACGATTGATTCAGCCTTAAGGACGGTATGTCAGACCAATCCAGAATTCCCGAAGAAACGCCACCTCCAGAGCCAGACGAAGCCGTCGAGAATGGTGCCAGTGCGGTGGTCGAAAGTTCCGGCCTGTCAGGCCCCGAAGCCCCGGCCAACCCGCAGAAGGCGCCCGCTATGAGCCGGTCCAGAGACACGGGGCGTGGGCGAACGGTGGCATTAACACTGGGCAGCGGCGGTGCCCGGGGTTACGCCCACATCGGTGCTATTGAGGTGCTGCAGGAACGAGGTTACAAAATTGTAGCGATCTCAGGGTGCTCAATGGGCGCATTGATTGGAGGTATGTACGCCGCTGGCAAAATGAAGGAATACAAGGACTGGGTAACCGGGCTGGGGCAGTTCGATGTTCTGAAACTGCTGGATGTGACCTTCAGTTCCGTGGGCGCCATTCGCGGCGAGAAAGTGTTTTCTGTGGTTCGTGACATGCTGGGTGATACCCGCATTGAGGACCTGCCCATCGCCTTCACGGCGGTGGCAACGGATCTGCTGGGCCACAAGGAAGTCTGGTTTCAGGAAGGCCCGCTGGATCAGGCAATCCGTGCGTCCATCGCCATCCCCAGCGTGGTGACGCCGCTGGTACTGAATGGCCGGGTGCTGGTCGATGGTGCCTTGCTCAACCCGTTGCCCATCATTCCCACTATTTCTGCCCACGCCGACATGGTTGTTGCTGTCAACCTCAGTGGCGAAGATGAGAAGCTGCGTCGGATTCCGGATGCGGCGTTTCAGTCCGAGCCGGAGTCCGCTGGCGATATGGAGGAGTGGGTCGATGCCGTCAAGGAAAAGGCATCCCGCTGGTTCGATTGGGATGCACTGAAATCCCTGGGCTCCCGCAAGCTGGAGGCGCCGGAATCCACCGAAGAAAAGATCGGCCGGGAAGTTGAGAAAAAAACCCGCAAGCAGCCCAGGGAGCCGCAACCTGAGGTAACGTCCCGGGATGAGCATGAGACCATAGATTGGGACAAGCTCGGCATCGGAAAGTTTGATGTGATGAACCTGACCATCGAGACCATGCAGAGTGCGCTGGTGCAATACAAGATCGCGGGCTACCCCCCGGATTTGCTGGTAAACGTGCCCAAAAATGCCTCGCGCAGTTACGACTATCACAAAGCGCCGGAACTGATTCAACTGGGGCGGGAGCGGATGACTGCGGCGCTGGACCGCTACGAGGCCAATCGCAGCAGTTCGGGCCCGTTAGCGATCTGACCACCAAGGGCTGCAGGCGAGAAGCCAATCAGCGTATAATACTGCGCCATTGAAAGCCGACCAGGGAATGCATGTTGACCACGCCCGCTGATGACCTGAAAACCATTCGCGACCTGCTGCGCTATGCGGCGTCGCGCTTTGCCGCATCACCGCTGTATTTTGGCCACGGCACCGATAACGTCTGGGATGAAGCCGTGCAACTGGTGCTGCGCAGCGTGCATCTGCCGCTGGAGAACAACCAGGTGTTTCTGGACGCCCGGCTGACTCGCGATGAGCGCACCCTGATCATCGACCGGATTGAACGGCGGGTGAACGACCGGGTGCCGCTGGCGTATTTGCTGGGGGAAGGGTGGTTTATGGGCCTGCCGTTCAATATTGACGAGCGGGTACTGGTACCCCGTTCACCGATCGGCGAATTGCTGGAAAACGGCTTGCAGCCCTGGCTGGGGCAGCGCCCGGTCCACCGGATTCTGGATCTGTGCACCGGCAGCGGCTGTATCGGTATCGGCGCCGCTTCGGTGTTCGACGAGGCCGAAGTCGACCTGGCCGACATTTCTGAGGACGCCCTCGCCGTTGCCGAATCGAATATTGAGCTCCATGGCGTGGCAGATAGGGTCAGGGTATTTCGCTCAGATGTGTTTGAGTCTGTCGACGGCCGGTATGATGTGATTCTGAGTAATCCTCCCTATGTGGATGCAGAAGACCTGGCCACCATGCCTGAGGAGTACCGCCACGAGCCTGAACTGGGCCTGTCGGCCGGCAAGGATGGCCTGGATATTGCGCACCGGATCATTGCCGGCGCCGCGGACCACCTGACGGACACCGGCCTATTGGTCGTGGAGGTCGGTAACTCCTGGCCCGCACTGGACGACGCCTACCCGGATCTTCCATTAACCTGGCTGGAATTTGATAACGGTGGCGATGGCGTTTTTCTGATCATGGCGGAAGACCTGAAAGCCTGGCAGTCCGCGCAAAAACTCTGAACCAGATTCTGGATAACCAATTTAAAGTACTGAATTATGTCGGGAAATGCTTTCGGAAAATTGTTTACGGTGACTACTTTCGGCGAGAGCCATGGCGCCGCGCTAGGCTGCATCATTGATGGCTGCCCCCCTGGCCTGGAGCTGTCGGAAGCGGATATGCAGCGGGATCTGGATCGTCGCAAACCCGGTACCTCCCGACACACGACTCAACGCCGTGAAGCGGATGAGGTTAGGATTCTTTCCGGTGTGTTCGAGGGCAAAACCACCGGCACACCCATTGGCCTGCTGATCGAGAACACCGACCAGCGCTCCAAGGATTATTCCAAGATATCCGAGCAATTCCGCCCGGCCCATGCCGATTACACCTACCTGCACAAGTACGGTGTGCGGGACTACCGGGGCGGTGGTCGTTCGTCTGCCCGGGAAACCGCCATGCGCGTGGCCGCCGGTTCGGTGGCACGGAAGTTCCTTGAGCAGCGCCTGGGTATTCGCATCCGGGGCTACCTGTCCCAGTTGGGGCCCATCAAGGCGGAGAAACTGGACTGGAGCCAGGTGGACCAGAACCCGTTTTTCTGCCCGGACCCGGATAAAGTGCCCGAGATGGAAGCCTACATGGATGCCTTGCGTAAAGAGGGCGATTCCATCGGCGCGCGTATCAACGTGGTGGCAGACGGTGTACCGCCGGGGTTGGGTGAACCGATCTTTGACCGGCTGGATGCCGACCTGGCCCACGCTCTTATGAGCATCAACGCGGTCAAAGGGGTGGAAATTGGCGCCGGTTTTGACTGTATCGAGCAAAAAGGCACCGAGCATCGGGACGAGATGACACCGGAAGGTTTCCTGTCCAACAACGCCGGCGGAATTCTGGGCGGAATTTCATCCGGCCAGCCCATTGTCGCCAGCATTGCCCTGAAGCCGACCTCCAGCCTTCGCCTGCCAGGGCGCAGCATTGATGTCCACGGTAACCCCGTGGAAGTGATCACCACCGGTCGCCACGACCCCTGTGTGGGCATCCGCGCCACGCCGATTGCCGAGGCCATGATGGCGATTGTGCTGATGGACCACTACCTGCGCCATCGTGGGCAAAATGGCGATGTGAAGGTCGATACCCCGGTGCTGGGGCAGCTCTGACCGTCGGGGAGACGTCATCATTTACTGGCGCCTTTCCAACCTGTACTTCTGGTTCTTCGCCCTCCTCGGAGGGCTATTGCCATACTGGTCTCTCTATCTGGAGGGGCAGGGCTTTTCCTACCTGCAAATTGCCACCCTGATGGCGACCATTCAGCTTACCAAGATTGTTGCTCCCAATGTCTGGGGCTGGCTTGGGGACCGCACCGGGCAGCGGGTGCGGCTGGTGCGTTTTGGTGCGTTGACCGGTTCCCTGTGCTTTGCCGGCGTGTTCATGGAACCCGGTTTCTATGGCCTGTTGCTGGTGATGCTGGCGTTCACGTTTTTCTGGAACGCCATCCTGCCCTTGTATGAAGTGATTACCCTGCGGGCATTAGGCAGCGAACGGGACCATTACGGCAAAGTGCGCCTGTGGGGTTCGGTGGGCTTTATCGGCGCTGTGGCAGCGGTCGGCGGTATTCTGGAATGGTTGCCGCTGCAGCAGTTACCCCTGCTGTTGTTGCCGGTGTTTGCCGGCATCGTGGTGTCAGCCTTCCTGGTGCCGTCAAAACAGAGCGAGCGGAAGCCGCCGGCTCCCAAAGGCAGCCTGAAAGCCATACTGCTGCACCCGGCGGTGCTGGTGTTCTTCGCCATGAATTTTCTGCTGCAGGTGTCCCACGGCGCTTACTATACGTTCTTCAGCATTCACCTGGAGCACCATGGCTACGGCAAACTGTCGATCGGACTGTTGTGGTCACTGGGTGTGCTGGCCGAGATCGGGATGTTTCTGGTGATGCACCGGCTGGTAAGCCGGTTTACCGTCCGGCAGATTGTGTTGGGGTCACTGATGCTGACGCTGCTGCGCTGGCTGCTGATTGCCGAGTTGACCACGGTGGTGCCGGTGCTGGTTTTCGCGCAGCTTCTGCACGCGGCATCGTACGGGGCGCTCCATGCGATCTCGGTGCAGTATGTGCAGGGGTTCTTTGGTCAGCATCATCATGGCCAGGGCCAGGCCCTGTATAGCGGCCTGACGTTCGGGGCCGGCGGTGCACTGGGCGCCTGGCTCTCAGGTTTTCTGGTGGATGGCTTCTCCACCTCGGCGGCATTCTATGGTGGCGCGGTGGCCATGGCGATTGCTATCGTCATTACCTGGCGCGGATTACAGCCACCACCCCGGGCGCCGCTCACTGATTACTGATGACGAATCTGCCTCCAGCGAGGCAAGTGCTGGATTAGCGCGCTGACGGATTCTCCTGAGCATCCACCATCGCCAGCAACGCCTTGGCGCCGTTACTGAGTTGCCGCCCGGTCAGCGCCACTGCACCCAGCATCCGTGTCACCGGGTGCCCCACGTTCAGAATACTCAGACTGCTGTCTACCATACTGACCGGCAACACACTCCAGCCGAGGCCCACGCTGGTCATCATTTTGATGGTTTCCAGGTAGTTGGTGGGCATCAACGGGTTCAGCGGCAGGTTTGATTCCAGAAACAGGCGGCTGACCACCCGGTAAGTGGCGGTAGTGGTGTCGGGCAATAGGGCCGGGTGGTTGGCCAGGTCGGCTAGGTTCACGCTGTTTTGCTCGGCCAGGGCGTGATGCCGTCCGGCCACGAACGCCATGGGGTCTGGCCACTGGCAGAGTATGCTGAACTTTGGGTCCATGCTGTCGCTGAGGGTGACGAAGGCGATTTCGGCGGCGCGTTTGTTGAGCTGGTCATAGGCGGCGTCAGATTCCATGAATTGCAGGTCGAGTGTGACTTGCGGGTAAGTTGGTCGGAACTGTCGCAGCCAGTTGGGCAGGTGGTGCAGGCCGATATGATGGCTGGCAATGATGCGCAGTTCGCCGTCGATCGTGCCGTCGGCGGGGGAGAGGGCCAGTCTGGCGTTGTGGATTTCATCCAGGATTTTGCGAGCATGGGGCAGCAGTCTGGTGCCGGCTTCCGTGAGTCGGATGTCGCGGTTGCTGCGGTCGATCAGTTTTGTGCCGAGCTGGTTTTCCAGGGCGGCGAGGCGTTTGCTGATGGCCGGTTGTGTCAGGTGCAGGCGTTCGGCGGCTTCGGAGAAGGAGCCTTGGTCTACTACTGTGATGAACGCTTTGAGCAGGTTTGAGTCCATGGCTGCTTTTGGCTTCCAGTTTTGGTTTTGGGTTCTAATTTGGGAGTTAACGCAGGGTTGCGGTAGCCCCTCCCAAAAACCGCTACAAGCACGTCCGTGTGCGCTTGATTCGGGCCGTCCATGGCCCTCAACACTTTTGGAAAGATATCCACCAGTCGCGCCCCATATTTCGGAGAAATAGGCGAAAGACCAGTGCTCGACAGCAGGGTTGGGGG
>DASSWD010000234.1:0-2046 GCA_035705335.1 Marinobacter sp.
GGCGTGTCTTCCGCGCAGGCTCAGACCGATCTGTCCATCGCCACCGGCGGTACGGGCGGAACTTACTATCCTCTTGGGGGTGGTCTGGCTGAGCTGATCAGTTCCAACATCGAAGGCTACAGTGCGGTTGCCGAAGTGACCGGTGCGTCGGTGGAAAACATGGGCCTGATTCACCGGGGCGACTCCGATGTGGCGATTGCCCTGGCTGACACGGTCTATCAGGCCTACACCGGCGGTGACCGTTTTGGCGGCAACAAGCTGAACGTGCTGGCGCTGGCGTCCCTGTACCCGAACGCGGTTCAGATTGTGGCACCGGCTGATTCCGGCATTTCCTCCATTCAGGACCTGAAGGGCAAAGTGGTTTCTGTCGGCGCACCGGGTAGTGGTACCGAAGTCAATGCCAAGGAAATTCTGGAAGCCAACGGCATGAGCTTTGACGATTTCGATGCCCGTCGCCTGAACTTCAATGAAACCGCCGACGCCATCCGTGACGGCGACATCGACGCCGGTTTCTGGAGTGTTGGGCCGCCAACCAGTTCGATTGTCAGCCTGGCGACGACCTCTGACATCACGCTGGTTCCACTGACTGACGAAGAAATTGCCAACGCCCGCAAAGCGGCTCCCGTTTATGCTCCGTACACGCTGCGTGCTGGCTTGTATGAAGGTGTGGATGAGCCTACCCAGTCCATCGGTGTCCCCAACGTACTGGTTGTCAGCGGCGACATGTCTGAAGATCTGGCCTACCAGATCACCAAGCTGCTGTTCGAAAAAGTGCAGGCTCTTCGTGATATTCATCCTGCTGCCAACGACACCACAGTTGAGTTCAGCCTCAGCTCAACACCCATACCCATGCACCCTGGTGCGATCCGCTATTACGAGGAAATCGGTGCCGAGATTCCAGATAATCTCCGGCCATAACGGTGATGCCTGAGCCAATGCTGCGCTGGATTGGCTGGTTCTGGCTGCTTTGGGTGTGTCTGCCCTCAGCAGCCAGCGCTGCCGACGGGCAGGGTCCTCAACAATGGCTCCTTGAGGTGGTCAATCATCAAGGGGTCATTATTGCCAAGGCTCCGGTTCCTGAATCGGGCGAATGGTGCCTGCTCTGGAACCATTCGGTTGAGGGGTTTCCGGTTGCCGACTGCTTCCGGATTAGCGGCAACCAACTGTTACTGGACAGCAGTCACACCCCGGACTTTGCAGCCGGCCTGGGCTATATCGATGGCCGTGGCCGTCTGGAATCTGACCAGAATCACGGTTACCGGATCGAGGACATGAACGTGCCGATCAAAGGCAATGTGCTGCCTTTGCGCGTTGGGTCAACCGAGGTCCGGCACCGCATTCAAATCGGGAAACGTTTGCTGGAACTGAGCCAAATCGCCAGTGGCCAGCGCGTCAATATTCGAATAATACCTTACCGGTTTTAAGGGTCCTACTAGCCATGAGTCAGCAAACTGCGCTCCCTCTCCCATCCCCTGCCGGCGGCGACTGGCAGCCCAAGTTGATGCCGGGGCCAAAGCCCTTGCTATGGTTTATTTCCCTGGTGGCAATAGGCCTGTCGCTGTTCCAGCTCTATTCCGCCGGTATCGAGCCTCTGGGCCTGTTCTACCAGCGTGGTATTCATCTTACCCTGGTGCTGATGCTGTGCTTCCTGATCTTCGGGCCGATCGCGGGTAAAAAGCGGGGCCCACTGGCCTCTATCGTGGATTTTGTGTTTTTCGCCGGGGCAGTGTCTTCCGGTTTTTATCTGGTCTGGTTTCTCGATGACATTATTGGCCGGGCCGGATTCTGGAACGATAACGACATCATTATGGCCTGGGTATGTACGCTGACGCTGCTGGAAGCCAGTCGCCGTGCTGTTGGTGGAGGACTGACGGTAATTGGGATTTTCGCGATCCTGTATGCCTTGATGGGCTCTCGCGGGCCGCTCGCGGAGTTTGGCGGCTGGCTGCCAGGTATTCTTGAGCACCGTGGATATACGCTGGACCGTGTCGGGGCCCAGTTATTTCTGGGTCAGGAGGGCATTTTTGGTCTGCCGCTCGGCGTCGC
>DASSWD010000235.1:0-5152 GCA_035705335.1 Marinobacter sp.
ATCAGATAGCCACTGATCATCGCCGCCAGCATCAGCACATACAGCAGGCCATGGGCCAGGTGCGCTGTAATGACCTCCCAGCGCTGGTGAGTGGGTAACGCTTTTGGCACGGGCGACAGCAGGCGCCAGGCCAACCGCGCCAGCACCGCTACGAACAGCAGGATACCCACGCTGCGATGGATGTCCGGCCCGGTCCGATACCAGGGGTCATAGTAGGTCAGGTCCACCATCCAGAACCCCAGGCCGAACAGCGCGAACACCGCGAGTGCCACAACCCAGTGCAGCCAAACGGAGACGGCACCGTAACTCTGAGGCGTATTTAGCAATTGCATGGCAGGTATACCTCCTTCCCTGGGAATACGACGGATCCCGTGATCTGGCTCGGTACAGACAAAGTCTAGGGATAGCCGCCGCACGGCGAAATCAAAATGTTTTGCGGGCAAAGTTCAGAATTTCTGAACGTCGCCGTAGGCGGCATTTCCCCACTTTGGTCGAATACGGGTAGTACGGATTGTTCAATTTTCTATCAGTTGTAAACTTTGTACATCTTTTGATCGCCCCGTCACAAGGGCCTCAGTGACCGAGAGGAATCGACATGGAACTGGAATTTGACGAGTCCGTGGTAGTACCGAGTAACAACTAATACCGAGTAACGAATAGTACCCAGCAACAAACACGTTAATTCTGATCCCGGCACTTGCCGGGCTCGATTTTGTCGGGCACGCCCCACATCGCCCTCTCTCCGGCACCACCACCCGTCGCTCCCTTAAAGATTCAAACTGTTTCGAGTTTTACGTATGAAACAGTGGCAAAGCGTCCCGATTTTTGGCAACCTTCCTGACAGAAATTTCATAACGCCTTGAAAACCGGGCGTCTGTGCCAGGGAACGGGCACTCTGGCTAACAGTTCGGCCCGGCTTGCACCAAGCGCGGGGCTGATGTTCTCGTTAACTGGATCAGACATAGCCTATGCCCCAACTCCCACCCCATCGCTTGCCGGCGCCTGAGCTCGACCTGCTGTCGCCCATGCTCAGCCAGCAAGGTGATTCCTGGACCGCCGAGTTCCGGGGCCTGACGTTGAAAACAGCCCTGCAGCCCATCTACAGCATTTCCCACAAGCGCACCGTCGGTTATGAAGCCCTGATCCGGGCCATTGATCCCGACAACGCCGCCGTGCTGCCCCTGCACCTGTTTGACCTGCCCGCATCGGAAGCCGAGAACCTGCTGCTGGACCGCCTGTGCCGCTACCTGCATGTGCGCAACTACAGCGCGATCAAGGATCAGCTCAACTGGTTATTCCTTAATGTCTCGCCCCGGGTGGTGACCAGCGCGGTCAGCCCCATGGATTCGTTCTTTGGCGAGGTACTGCGCCAGACCGGCCTGCCACCGCACCGAGTCGTGATGGAGATCGTGGAACAGCCCACCGACGACGCGGCGCGACTGCGGGAAACGGTAGCCTATTACCGACACCTGGGGTGCCTGATCGCCATCGATGATTTCGGCGCCGGCCATTCCAACTTTGAACGCATCTGGAACCTGTCGCCGGACATTGTGAAACTGGACCGAAGCCTGCTGACCCGGGCAACTGAGGAACACCGGGCACGACAGATTCTGAATGGTATGGTGTCGCTGTTACACCAGTCCGGCTGCCTGGTATTACTGGAAGGAGTGGAAACCCGCGATCAGGCGCTCATTGCCGTTGATGCCGGCGTGGATTTTGTTCAGGGGTTCTATTTCCGCAAGCCCAGCACCGAGCTTGAGGCGCTGTCGCACACCCCGGCCGACCTGGAAAGCCTGCTGCTGGAGTACAAAAGTAACAAGCAGCTGACCTACGATCCCACCCGGCAATTGGTGGCGTACTTCAGCCGGCTGTTCGAGCGGGCCATCGAACACCTTCAGCGCAACGAAACCATGCATCAGGCCTGCGTGGACCTGTTGAATCACCCCACGGTCTCGCGCTGCTACCTGGTGAACGATAAAGGCGTACAGATTGACGACACGCTGGTGTCAGAAACCGCGGTTCGCAACCAGGACCCGCGTTTCAAACCGCTTGAGAGCACCACCAGTGCCGACTGGTATCGGCAGCAATACCTGCGCCAGGCGCTGGCCCAGCCGGATAACCTGCACGTGACCACACCCTATCTCTGTGTCACTGGTGCGTATATGTGCGTCACCCTATCACTGGCGTTCCGGCACGATGATGAACTCAAGGTGTTGTGCTGTGACATTCTTGCCAACCATTCCGCCTGAGCCGATCAGGCAATCGGTGCCATTCCGTAAACCATCGCAATCACCACCACCGTCACCAGCCCGATGAACAGGTTCATCGGCAGCCCCACCTTCAGAAAGTCCGAGAACCGATAGCCCCCAGGGCCGAAGACCATCATGTTGGTCTGGTACCCCAACGGCGTGGCGAAGCTGGCCGACGCGGCCATCATGATGGCAATCATGAACGGCTCTGCGTCCACGCCCATAGCCGTGGTCAGCGAGAGCACAACCGGCACAATCAACACCGCCGCGGCATTGTTAGTGATGACTTCCGTCAATACCGACACCACCATGTACACCAGCAGCAGTGCCAGCAGGGTGTGACCATTCGAAAGGTCAAAGACCGTATCGGCAAGGTAACCGGCCGCCCCGGTTACCTCGAGGGCCGCGCCAAGGGCAAATGAGGCGGCAATGGTCATGATCACCGGCACATCGACGGCTTTCTGGGCCTGGCCCACGGTGCAGCAGCCGGTCATGATCATCAGCGCAGCGCCCACCAGGGCGGCATTCAGCATCGACATGACACCGCACGCCGCCAAGCCAACCAACACCACCAGAATACCCCACGACAGCCAGGCCCGGTCGTGCCGGGGTGCTTCGGTTTCCAGGTCGTTGATCAGCAGGAAATCCTTGTTGTACCGCTGCCGGCTGACAAACGCAGGACGCGCCTCGAGCAGCAGGACATCACCGGGTTTCAGGCGAATGTTGCCCAGGTTGCCGGGTACCCGTTCACCGCCCCGGGCCACCGCCAGCACCACGGCACCATAGCGATCACGGAAGCGGGCGTCACGAATGGTCTGGCCCAGCACATCCGATTGCGGTGACAGCACGGCCTCAATCAATCGGCGCTCTGCGCGGTCTTTACTCAGGGTGGGTTCGTCATCATGCACGGACGGCACGATACCGTTAATTCTGAGCAGGTCCGATATGGCCTGGGTATCGCCGGCAAACACCAGCCGGTCGCCGCCCCGCAGGCGCTCCTCCGAAGGCACCGCGGTTACCACGCTGCCATCCCGTTCAATCTCGACCAGATAGAGGCGGTCCAGCTCCCGCAGACCGGCCTCACCTACGGACTTACCCACCAATGGGCCTTCAAACGCCACCGCCACTTCCAGGGTAAATTCTTTCACCGAGCCGAACTTCTGCTGGTCCTTGCGATCCGGCAAAAGGCGCGGCATCACCAGCAGCATGAACGCCACGCCGAAAATTGCGACGGGCAGGCCCACCTGGGTGATGGCGAAAATGGAAAAGCCCTCACTGCCGGTCAATTGCTGATACTGCCCGTTAACCACCAGGTTGGTGCTGGTGCCGATGAGCGTGAGGGTACCGCCAAGAATCGCCGCATAGCTGAGGGGAATCATAAGCTTGGAGGGGGCAATACCAATCTTGCGGGACCAGGCGTGAACCGCCGGAATCATGGTAGCCACCACCGGCGTATTGTTCAGAAACCCGCTGAGCAGGGTCACGGGGAGGGCAATACGGGCCTGGGCGCCGCGAACACTGGTGGGTTTGCCGAGCACGTGGTGAACCAGCAGATCAACACCCCCGGAGTGGTGCACACCGGCCGCCACAATGAACATGGCCACAACCGTGATCAGGCCGGAGTTACTGAAACCCGCCAGGGCCTGATCCGGGCCGATGATGCCGGACGCGCTGAGCACGATCAGCAACCCCATCATCACCAGATGGGGCGCGAACCGACCAGAACTCATCAGAATCAGGGCAGTCGCCGCCAGCCCCAGGGAAAACCAACCTTGCCAATCCATAACCCGGTGTTATCCAGTCAGAAAACACGCAGGATAGCGACTCCGGGAAATAGTTTGAAAGAATAAAAACTGATTCCTATAGCGCTTACAGGAATATTAAACCGCCACGTCCGCGGTGTTGCCATAGGCCTCCAGCCAGGCTCGGCGATCAGACGCCCGCTTTTTACCCAACAGCATGTCCATGCACTCGTCGGTGTCGTCACCGTCTTCCAGCGTCAGCATCACCAGCCGGCGGGTATCCGGGGCCATGGTGGTCTCACGCAACTGCAGCGGATTCATCTCACCCAGCCCCTTGAAGCGGGTCACCTGAACCTTGCCACGGCGGTTCTCGGCGGCCAGGCGGTCAATGATCCCCTGCTTCTCGTGTTCGTCCAGTGCGTAGAAGGTCTCCTTGCCGAGATCCACCCGGTAAAGCGGCGGCATGGCAACAAACACATGGCCCGCAGCCACCAGGGGGCGGAAGTGTTTGACGAACAGGGCGCACAGCAGCGTCGCGATGTGCAGGCCGTCGGAATCCGCGTCCGCCAGAATACAGACCTTATTGTAACGCAGGCCGGCCAGATCATCCGACCCCGGGTCCACACCGATGGCCACAGCGATGTCGTGCACTTCCTGAGAGGCAAGGATTTCACCGGAATCCACTTCCCAGGTGTTCAGAATCTTACCCCGCAGAGGCATCACCGCCTGGAACTCCCGGTCCCGGGCCTGTTTGGCGGAGCCGCCGGCGGAATCACCTTCCACCAGGAACAGTTCTGAACGCGCGGTGTCGCCACCGGAACAGTCCGCCAGCTTACCCGGCAGCGCGGGGCCGGAGGTGATCTTTTTCCGGGCTACCTTTTTGCTGGCCCGCAGCCGCCGCTGGGCGTTGCTGATGAACAGTTCGGCCAGAGCCTCGGCAACGCCAGTGTGCTGGTTCAGCCACAGGCTGAAGGCGTCTTTCACCACACCAGATACGAAAGCAGCGGCTTCGCGGGACGACAGGCGTTCCTTGGTCTGGCCCGAGAACTGGGGCTCCTGCATCTTGAACGACAGCACGTAGGCCACGCGCTCCCAGATATCCTCCGGCGACAGTTTGACGCCCCGGGGCAGCAGGTTGCGGAACTCGCAGAACTCCCGCAT
>DASSWD010000236.1:0-2027 GCA_035705335.1 Marinobacter sp.
GATGTTGGTGTAGCCGAAGATCATGCCGGCGTTCGGCATGCCTTCCACCATCACGTTCTTGTAGATGACCTTGTCTTTCAGCACCACCGGCTGGCCGTCGACCCGGGGCTGCACGCCGCCCAGCATCTGGATATCCAGGCCAGTGGCTGGGATCACGATGTCGGCCGCCAGGGTTTCGCCGGACTTCAGCCGTATCCCCTCAGCGGTGAAGCGTTCGATATGGTCGGTGCGAATGCTCGCCGTTCCGGCTTTCAGCGCCTTGAACAGATCACCGTCCTTCACCACGCACAGGCGCTGGTCCCAGGGATTGTAGTCCGGGCTGAAATGGCGCAGATCGGTCTTGTGGTCGAGCTGCCGCTTGATAATCCCCAGGAACAGTTTGCGCATAAACGTCGGCCACTTACGGGACCCCCGGTACAGCAATCGGGAAATGGCAATGTTGCGGGCACGGGTCAGCCGGTACGCGGTTTTCTCAGGCAGGATCTTCTGCAGCACCAGGGTGACTTTGTCGGTTGAAGGCAGCGGCATCAGATAGCTGGGTGACCGCTGCAGCATAGTCACATGGGCGGCCTTCTCCGCCAGCGTGGGCACCAGGGTAATCGCGGTGGCGCCACTGCCGATGACCACCACGTTCCTGCCGGCGTAATCGAGGTTCTCCGGCCAATGCTGGGGGTGCACCATCTGGCCCCTGAAGTCCGCCTCTCCCGGGAAGTCAGGCGTGTAGCCCTGATCATAGTTGTAATACCCGGTGCAGCCGATCAGAAAGTTCGCGGTGTAGGTTTCACGCTCGCCGGTCTGCTCGTTTTCGGCGGTCAGGGTCCAGCGTTTGTCGGTGCTGGACCAGTCGGCGGTTTTCACCGCCAGCCCGAAGCGGATGTGCCGCTCCACGTTGTATTCCCGGGCAGTGTCCTGCACGTACTGTTTGATGGAGGCGCCATCGGCCAGCACCTTGGCGCCGGTCCAGGGCCGGAAATGGTAGCCGAAGGTGAACATGTCGGAATCGGAACGGATGCCGGGGTAACGGAACAGATCCCAGGTACCGCCGATGGCCTGCCGACGCTCCAGAATCGTGAAGGTCTTGCCCGGGCAGGCCTGCTTGAGGTGGCAAGCCATGCCGATGCCGGATACGCCGGCGCCGATGATCAGTACGTCATAGTGGTGGTGCGTCATAGCGGCCGTCGCTGATCCTCTGCCTGTGGTGTCAGGGTAACTCCGCCAGCGCCGATGAGAAGCTGTCCATCATCGCCGCAGCGCCTTCCGCCGGGCGATCCACACCGTTTTGCCAGACCGCACTGAACTGCCGGAAATCCAGCGCCTGCCAGTTGTCACGGTCCATGATCCGCTCGACGTCGTCGACATTATCCCGGGTGGCCGGCATCAGGGGATAGCTCAGAACAGGCCAGGATTCGCCCGCAAAATCGTGGCCGTGGTGATAATCGTGCACCAGCATCAATGCCAGGCCGCCGCCCATAAAGTGCCGGCCCAGGCTCACAGCCATACGGCCCTCGCGAATGGCCGTCAACGCCCGGGACTCCCAGTCGATGCCGCCCACCATCACATCCTGCCCCGGTATTCGGCCAGCGCGTTCTGCAGCAGCAAGCGCACCCAGCGCCATGCCATCGCTGGCGCTCCAGATGGCAGCGGCCTGGGGGTAACGGGCCAGCAGAACACCGACCTTTTCATCGGCTTCGGCTTCAAGCCAGTTGGCACGGACCAGTTGCAACAGATTCACTTCACCAGAGGCAGCAACCTCTGCCAGGCCGAAATCCCGGTCCACCGCGGCGGAAGAATCCCGGGTGCCGGACAGGCCAATCATGGGTAAGGGTTCGTCATATTCCGCAGGCTCCAGGGTCGGTGCTTCGGCCGCAGGCGTTTGCGCTCCTCCGGCACTCTGTGCCAGCAATCGGGCCAGGGTCTGGCCGGCACCCCGGTTATCCGGCGACATATGGCCAATCCAGTTCGGGAGCGTCTCCCGGGGCAGGCCCACGGCATCGCGGGTGGCGGGGGGAATGTCCGTGTTGAAGGTG
>DASSWD010000237.1:0-8628 GCA_035705335.1 Marinobacter sp.
GTTACCGTCCAGAGTTTTCTGGAATTCTTCAAGCAGTTCTTTCTGGCGCTTGGTCAGGTTCACCGGCGTTTCCAGGATCACACGGCACAACAGGTCCCCCGCCGCGCCGCCCCTTACCGGACTGACGCCTTTGTTGCGAAGTCGGAACAGTTTGCCAGTCTGGGTTTCCGGTGGAATCTTCAGTTTTACCCTGCCTTCCAGCGTAGGCACTTCGAGCTCTCCGCCGAGGGCCGCATCGACAATGCTGATGGGCACCTCACAGTAGAGGTTGCGGCCGTCGCGGGTGAAGATGGAGTGCTCGCGCACGGCAATCTGCACGTAAAGGTCGCCTGGAGGCCCACCGTCAACGCCCATTTCGCCTTCACCGGAGAGGCGTATGCGGTCGCCAGTGTCCACACCCGGGGGCACTTTAACGGAGAGGGTTTTTTCCTGGCGCACCCGGCCCTGGCCATGACAGGCTTTACACGGATTCTTGATGATCTGGCCGGAGCCGCGGCAGGTTGGGCAGGCCTGCTGCACGGTGAAAAAGCCCTGTTGCATGCGAACCTGACCCACACCCTGGCAGGTGCCACAGGTTTCCGGGCGGGAGCCTTTCTCAGCGCCCCTGCCTTCACAGGTGTCGCACTCTTTGTGACCGGGAATGTTGATCTTGACGGTTTTGCCCTTGACGGCCTCTTCAAGATCCAGCTCCAGCGTGTAACGCAGGTCGGCGCCACGGGTGTTGCGACCGCGACCACCGCCGCCACCGAAGATGTCGCCGAACACGTCACCGAAAATGTCAGAGAAGCTTGCACCGCCACCGCCAAAGCCACCACCGGCTTGCCCATCCACGCCGGCATGGCCGAACTGGTCGTAAGCGGCGCGTTTGTTGGCGTCAGCCAGGATTTCGTAGGCTTCGCTGGCCTCTTTAAACTTGTTCTCGGCGTCTTTGTCGTCCGGGTTACGGTCCGGATGGTACTTCATGGCGAGCTTTCGATACGCCCGCTTTATTTCCTTCTCGTCCGCATCCCGGGTGATCCCGAGTACTTCGTAATAGTCGCGCTTGGCCATGCTTTAAAACCCTGTTTTCATAACGCGGAAAACGCAGGGCTGCCCTGCGTTTTCCAACTGCCTGATGTACTTCGGATTTATTTCTTATCGTCTTTGACTTCTTCGAACTCGGCGTCCACCGCGTCGTCCGCAGCCTCAGACTTTGCATTGTCCTGGCCGCCAGCCTGCTGGGCCTGGTCAGCCTGATCCGCGTACATTTTCTGAGCCAACTCAGAAGACACTTCGGTCAGCTTCTGGGTTTTGGTCTCGATGGCTTCCTTATCGGAGCCAGTGAGCACCTCCTCCAGATCCTTGATGGCTGCTTCTATGTTCTCTTTCTCGCTGTCGGTGACCTTATCGCCGGCTTCCTTCAGGGTCTTACGCACGGCGTGAACCATGGCATCGCCCTGGTTGCGAACCTGCACCAACTCTTCGAACTTGCGGTCTTCGTCGGCGTTGGCTTCGGCGTCACGCACCATCTTTTCGATTTCATCGTCGTTCAGGCCAGAGGAAGCCTTGATCACGATGGACTGCTCTTTACCGGTCGCCTTGTCCTTCGCGGACACGTTCAGAATGCCGTTGGCGTCGATGTCGAAGGTAACTTCGATCTGCGGCACACCGCGCGCGGCCGGCGGGATATCGGCCAGATCAAAACGGCCCAGCGATTTGTTCTGCGCGGCCTGCTTGCGCTCGCCCTGAACCACGTGAATGGTCACAGCCGTCTGGTTGTCATCCGCAGTTGAGAAGGTCTGCGACTTCTTGGTCGGGATGGTGGTGTTCTTCTCGATCAGCGGGGTTGCCACGCCACCCATGGTTTCGATACCCAGGGTCAGCGGGGTCACGTCCAGCAGCAGAACGTCTTTCACGTCGCCAGACAGAACCGCCGCCTGAATCGCAGCACCCATGGCCACGGCTTCGTCCGGGTTCACGTCTTTGCGGGCTTCTTTGCCGAAGAACTCTTTAACCTTTTCCTGCACCAGCGGCATGCGGGTCTGACCACCGACCAGAATGACTTCGTCGATTTCAGAGGCTTTCATGCCGGCGTCCTGCAGAGCCACTTTACAGGGATCAAGGCTGCGCTGAACCAGCTCTTCCACCAGAGATTCCAGTTTGGCGCGGGTCAGCTTCACATTCATGTGCTTGGGACCGGACGCATCTGCAGTAATGTATGGCAGGTTAACGTCGGTCTGCTGGCTGCTGGACAGCTCGATCTTGGCTTTCTCGCCCGCTTCTTTCAGGCGCTGCATCGCCAGGGAGTCGCCGCGCAGGTCAATGCCGCTGTCTTTCTTGAACTGGTCTGCCAGGTACTCGATGATTTTCAGGTCGAAATCTTCACCACCCAGGAAGGTGTCACCGTTGGTGGCCAGAACTTCGAACTGGTGCTCACCGTCTACATCGGCGATTTCGATGATGGACAGGTCGAAGGTACCACCACCCAGGTCATACACGGCGACAGTACGATCGCCGCTCTTTTTGTCCAGGCCATAGGCCAGGGCAGCCGCGGTCGGCTCGTTGATGATCCGCTTCACTTCCAAACCGGCGATTCTGCCCGCATCTTTGGTCGCCTGGCGCTGGCTGTCGTTGAAGTAGGCCGGCACGGTGATCACCGCTTCGGTTACTTTCTCGCCCAGGTAGTCCTCGGCGGTCTTCTTCATTTTCTTCAGCACTTCCGCAGACACCTGCGGTGGCGCCATCTTCTGGCCTTTCACTTCCACCCAGGCGTCGCCGTTATCGGCTTTGGCGATCTTGTACGGCACCATCTTGATGTCTTTCTGGACCACGTCGTCTTCAAAACGACGACCGATCAGACGTTTGATGGCGTACAGGGTGTTGTGCGGGTTGGTGACCGCCTGGCGCTTGGCTGACTGGCCTACCAGTGTCTCACCATCATCGGTATAGGCGATGATGGATGGGGTGGTGCGATCACCCTCGGCGTTCTCAATAACCTTTACCTTGTCGCCATCCATAATGGCTACACAGGAGTTTGTGGTTCCCAGGTCGATACCAATAATCTTGCTCATCGAATCACTCCAACTCTTCTCTGAATGCTGTTCCGGGGCGTGAACTGCCCGGCTTTTCCTGTTAACTCGCTATATTGGCGCTTAGTTCGACTTTTCAAGCCTGCTCGTCGATTTTTGGCGCATCCTCGGCCTTGGCAACCACCACCATCGCCGGGCGCACCACGCGACCGTTCAGCAGATAGCCTTTCTGAACCACCGCCACCACGCTGTTGGGCTCGGCGTCCGGAGCCGGCACCATAGACATCGCCTCATGCTGCTGCGGGTCAAACGGCTCGCCCACCGGGTTGAGCTGCTCAACGCTGAATTTCTTAAGGGTGTTCATGAACAGCCCCAGGGTCATTTCGGCACCCTCGCGGATCGATGCGACCAGTTCGCTGCTGTTGTCCTGGCCTTCGGTGCTTTCCACCGCCTTTTCCAGGCTGTCCGCCACCGGCAGAAGCTCTTTCACGAATTTCTCAAGGGCAAACTTGTGGGCTTTCTCCACATCAATCTCGGCCCGGCGGCGTACATTCTGCATCTCGGCCTGAGCCCGCAGGGCCTGATCCTGATATTCCTGCAACCGGGCCTGCAGCGCCTCCACTTCAGAGCCGCCAGACGCCTGGCCCGCGCCCGCTTCAGACACTTCAACCTCTTCCTGCTGCTGATCTGCTACCTGTTCGTTGCGCTTGTCGTCCGCACTCATGCCAACTCCTGATCACTGATGTGGCGCTGCATAGCGCCGGTACCCAAAGGAACTTCGCTCCGGCAGGGAACGAAAAATATGACGTTGCGAACGGATATGGGGTTAGGCGTCACGGTTTCAACCGTATCTCGCGCTTTCTTTGAAAATTTGCGCGAGGGCTGTTTGCAAACCAGGAAAACCCTGTATATATTCACAGTCACTGTATGAAAAAACAGTATTCAATCTGAGCGGAGGTCATCGGCATGCTCACACAACTTACGGTATCCAATTACGCCATCGCAGAGCGCGTAGAGCTCCAGTTCAGCAGCGGTATGACTGCGCTGACCGGCGAAACCGGGGCAGGCAAATCCATTGTTCTGGACGCCCTGGGCCTTGTGATGGGCGGCCGGGCAGACGCCGGCGCCGTGCGCCATGGCGCCAAGCGCGCCGACATTACCGCAAGTTTCGACCTGACCCGCATCCCGGACGCCCGCGCCTGGCTCGAACAGCACGAACTCGACGACCGGGAAGATTGCATCCTGCGCCGCACCATTAGCAAAGACGGTCGCTCAAAGGCCTTTATCAATGGCCAGCCCTGCCCGCTGTCGCAGCTTAAAGACCTGGGTGGCATGCTGATGGACATCCACAGCCAGCATCAGCACCAATCCTTGATGCACAAGGAAACCCATCGCAAGCTGCTGGATGAGTTTGCCGGCGCGGATGACCTGGCCGAGCGCACCCGGGCCGCCTGGAAGCAGTGGCACCAGACCCGCCAGAAGCTGGAGAAACGCCGGCACAATGCCGATGAAGCCGAAGCCCGCCTGCAGTTGCTGCGCTATCAGGTTGAAGAATTGGACCGCCTGGCACTGGGAGCCGGCGAGCAGGAAACCCTGGAGCAGGAGCAGGCACAACTGAGCCAGGCCGACGCGGTGCTGCACAGCAGCCACCAGGCGGCACTGTTGTGTACCGAGGATGAAACCAGCGCCGCCGCTCTGGTTCGCCAGGCAATGTATCAACTGGAACAGCTACCCGTCGACGTACCTGCGCTGGCCGACACCCTGCAGATGCTGAACGAAGCCCACATCCAGATTTCCGAGGCCGGTGATAACCTGCGTCACTTTGTGGAAGATTACGAGGCGGACCCTGCTCGGCTGGCAGAAGTGGAAGAGCGCCTCAGCGCGATCTACCAGATGGCCCGGAAACACCGCATTACTCCTGAGGAACTCCCGGACCTGCACCAACGCCTGCAGCAGGAACTGAGCGAACTGGATGGCGGCGAAGGCAGCCTGGAACAGCTGGAAACGGACCTGACCAACCTGCGCGATCAATACAACACACTGGCCCACGAACTGACCGAGTTACGGGAACAGGCCGCCGTTCAGCTCGACCAGCGCATTGCCCATGAACTGGCACAGCTGAGTATGCCGTCCGTACAGTTTGTGACTCGCCTGAGCCGCAACGAAGGCGACCAACCCGGCGCCCACGGCATGGAAGACACCGAGTTCCTGGTTAGCGCCAACCCGGGCCAGCCCGCGCGGCCGCTGGCGAAAGTAGCGTCTGGCGGTGAATTGTCACGGATCAGCCTGGCCATTCAGGTGGTAGTGGCACAAACCTCAACCACACCCACCCTGGTGTTTGACGAAGTCGATGTCGGCATTGGCGGAGGCACGGCAGAAGTCGTTGGACGGCTGCTGCGGGCACTGGGCAGTAATGGACAGGTGTTGTGCGTGACCCACCTTCCGCAGGTAGCGGCCCAATGTCATCAGCACCTGTTTGTCAGCAAGTTCACGCAGTCTGATGCGACCTATTCAAAGATCGAAACCCTCGACGATCAGGGCCGGATTACCGAAGTGGCAAGAATGCTGGGGGGTGTCGATCTGACCGAGCAGACCATGGCGCATGCCAGAGAGATGTTTGTG
Organism: Marinobacter sp.; assembly: GCA_035705335.1. GTDB lineage: Bacteria > Pseudomonadota > Gammaproteobacteria > Pseudomonadales > Oleiphilaceae > Marinobacter. The sequence goes on from DASSWD010000237.1 coordinate 5,631, forward strand.
AAGGGGCAGGCAACTCACCACTGAATCCCCTCTCGATTCAGAGAGCTGTAGGGGCCGGTTCATGCCGGCCCCTTTTTTTGCGGCGCGAAACGGCTTACTTCTTGATCGGTTTGACGTACAGAATCAGGCTGTGGTCGACAATCTCATAACCGTGCTCTTTGGCAATCAGCTGCTGACGCTCTTCAATGATGTCGTCCACGAATTCAATCACTTCGCCGGTCTGGGTGCAGACCATGTGATCGTGGTGCTCATCACCCGCCATTTCGAAGACTGCATGGCCGCCCTCGAAGTTGTGGCGCAGCACCAAGCCAGCGGCTTCAAACTGGGTCAGCACCCGGTACACGGTTGCCAGCCCCACGTCGTCACCCTGATCCAGAAGCTTCTTGTACACGTCCTCAGCGCTGAGGTGATGATCTTCAGAGTTCTCCAGAATGTTGAAGATTTTGACTCTGGGAAGCGTGACCTTGAGACCAACCTTCCGTAATTCGGCGTTTTCAGATGACATGTTACTATTCGCTCTTTGGTGTGCCCTGCGGCTTCCGGTATAGTGGTGCCGCCGTTAACGCGGATAACTTACACACCTGCAGTCTGCAGGCGAATTCAAGATAGAGGATTTCCCCCGGCGATGCAAAAGCTCCCCGCTATCGTTCTCATTGGCATTTTATCCTTGTCCGGGTGCGTGTTCCCCGGGGTTTACAAGATCAACGTGCAGCAAGGCAATATCGTGACCGACGAGGAACTGACCCAGCTGTCCGAAGGCATGCAACGCAGCCAGGTCAGGGCGCTGTTGGGCACACCGTTAATGCTGAACCCCGTTGATCCCTCAAGGGAATATTACGTGTACACGTTCCAGCGTCGCGGCGGTGAGATCGAAGAACAGCGCATCATTGTGTACTACGAGGGTGACGAGTACAGCCATTACGAGGCGCAACTGCTTGAGGAAACGCCGGCTTACTGATCCTTGTCTTTCTTCCGGGCCCGGTTCAGCCGGGCCTGTTTCGGATCAATCTTCAGCGGCCGATACAGCTCCACCCGATCCCCATCCTGCAGGGTATGGCTTCCCGGGTCTTTGATGACCTTGCCGAACACGCCCATGCTGATCGAGTCCGGCTCCACTTCCGGGAACACGCCGGTGATGCCCGATATCCGGACGGCCTCCAGGGCCGAGGTTCCCTCCGGAACGATCACTTCCAGAATCTGCTGTTTGTCTGGCCGGGCATAGGCCACCTCTACCCTCACAGAGCCCCTCCCCCACGGTAAACCTCATCGGCACGCCGACAGAAAGCATCCACCATGGTATTCGCCGCCTGACTGAACACCGGCCCAAAGGTCATACGTGACAGCGAACCGGAGAACTCGAACTTCAGGGACAGGACCACTTTGCACGCCTCGTCAGACAGCGGGTGGAAATGCCAGCGGCCTGAAAGGTTGTTCAGCGGCCCGTCCACCAGGCTCATTTCGATGACTTCCGGCTTTGTCAGTTGGTTGCGGGTGGTCAAACGGTGGGTCATGCCGCCCTTGGCAATATCCAGTGACGCGGTGAGTTCCTGCTCGTCCTGTGAATGCACCTCGGCACCGGCACACCAGGGCAGAAACTCCGGATAACGGGCAACGTCGTTGACGATCTGGAACATGCGCTCGGCCGAGTGCATGACCAACGCGCTTTTATCTATCTGATGGGGCATAACGATCAGCAGTCCTGACACTAAGAAAACAAACTCAGACGCTATGATAAAGGATCTCGTCATCATCGGGGGCGTTTTCCCCCGGACTGTCGACCGGCGTCTCACCCAACCCGCGTGCGGTTCCCGGTTCGAGTTCCGGTGTCGTGGCTTCCGGCACTGGCGGTAAAGCCGGTGAGTCGGGCAGTGGCTCTGCAGGCTGCTCTAGCTCTGCCGGCAAATCTAGCTCTGAGGGCATCGCCGGGCGCTCCGATGCAGGGGCGCACCAGGGCGCATCGCTGCCGTTGTCACACAGGTTCGCAAGGGACGTCACCGTATACTGCACCCCGATCCAGGCCACCACAACCGGCAATACCAGTCGCATCACCCAATACCAGGTTTTCCGAAACAACACGGGCGCCGGGCCCAGCATCATCGCCGAGTATCGGCGAGTCATACACCAACCGGTAAACGTCGCCATCAGAATGGCGACCAGCGGTATCAGCACACCCCCGGTCATCAGCTCCAGCCACCGGAACAGGGTGGCGCCGATCCAGCGCTGCTCCGACCATACATTGAACGAAAACAGCGACCCCAGACCCACCAGCCACACCGCTGATCCTACCATTACGACTGACCACCCCCTGGGCGCGCCGGTCCATTCACGGAACCAGGCCACCACCGGCTCAAGTAATGAAATCGCGGTCGCCCAGACCATCAAAACCATCGCCAGGAACACCGCCGCAATCAGCATCTGGCTGGCGGGCCACTGGGCCAGCTTAACCGGCAACGACACAAACAGCAGGCTAAAGCCCCGAACGCCCTCAAGACTGGTGTTATCGACTGCGACCGAGAACATCATCAGCCCGGCGATAATCGCGACCAGGGTGTCCATCAACACCACCGCCAGCACGGAACGCTTCAATCGGGTGTGGGCCGTCGTGTAGGCACCAAAAATGGCCCACACCCCCATGCCCAGGCCCAGCGTGTAGAAGGCATGAAAGAACGCCGCACGAAGGCTTTCGAGACTGACCTCGGCAGGCCGCAGCGCGAGTATCTCGTTAACGCCCTGCGCCAATTGCCCGTGGCCGGCGGCCAGCGCAAACAGGGCCAGGAGCATCAACAGCGCCAGTGGCACTACAAAGCGTAAAGCACGCTCAAGCCCTTTGACCACGCCCCGGGCGGATACCGCCAGTACCAGCACCAGAAACAGGGCGTGCCACGCCATAAAGGCCCGGTGCTGGCCGGGGTTGGAGACAAAATCCGCCAGCAACGCGGTGGCCCCGGTTTCGGTCGCACCACCGAAGCGGTCGGTGGCACCCAAAAACACATAGGCC
>DASSWD010000238.1:0-2910 GCA_035705335.1 Marinobacter sp.
CGCAGCTGGTAAACACCTTCCGGCGTTTTGATGAATCTGTCGGCGTGGCCACTTCGCCGAGCTTTAGCATCACCCAGCCCTACATCAATATGCTGGTCGGCGGCGGCCAGCACCCGCACCAGAACCTGCCCCGGGAAGGCGTTATCGGCTACCCCGAGGGCGAGTTGTTCGCGACCTTCGACGGCGCCGACTGGAACGGCTGGCAGGCCAGCGGCAGCGCCTTTACCGATGGACTGGGCAACGATTCCAAGTCGCCCTTCGACGGTTGGTACGACGGCATCCAGGGCATACTCGGAACCAGCCTGCTGCACAGTTTCCACCCGGATGCGGGCGGTGACGGTGCCACCGGCACCCTGACCTCACCAACTTTCACCATCGAGCACGATTTTATCAACTTCAAGGCCGGTGGCGGCTACCACCCACTGGGCGACCCGGGCGGCGCTACCGTGATCAAACTGGTGGTGAATGGTGTGACCGAACGCTGGACCACCGGGGTGAACATGAACCAGCTGTTCTGGCGTTACTGGGACGTGTCCGACCTTAAAGGCCAGAGCGCCCAGCTCGTGGTCGAGGATCAACACAGCGGCGGCTGGGGGCAAATCCAGATTGACCATATCCTGTTCTCGGACGCATCGGCGACTACCGTTCAGCCCGGCGTGCAGTTGATCGCCGGCTTCGACGGCCCGGACTACAGCGGCTGGACCAAGACCGGCACCGCCTTCGATGCCAAACATGCCTCCGGCGGCTGGGGGCCCATTCCGAACTACATCGGCACGGGCCTGGCGCACAGCTACAGCCCCAGCACCGGCGACGCCGCCACCGGCACTCTGACCTCGGCGGACTTCACCCTCGATAAGCCTTACCTGAACCTGCTTGTGGGCGGCGGCAATAAACCGGCAGGCCACCCGGACGGCGAAGCACGGGTTTACCTGGTCGTGAACGGTACGGAAGTCGCCAGCGCCACCGGTGCCGACTCCGCCACCATGGCCTGGCACAGCTGGGACCTGCGCGATTATCAGGGGCAGAGCGCCCACCTGGTGATTTCCGACCAGAGCACCGCCGGCTGGGGGCAGGTTCAGGTCGATCATGTCATCGCCACCGACACACCCGTCGTGAAAGCGCCCACAGGCACCCTGTTCGAAGACTTCGAGACTGACTTGGCGCAATGGACGGCCGAAGGAGACGCCAGCCACTTCCGGGTGAGCGTCAACAACCGGTGCACGGATGGTGAAGACCTGCCCGAATCGGGAGTCGAAGGCGAGTATCTGCTGAACTCTTTCTATTGCGGCACCGACGGAACGGTCGGGTTTAAAGACAGTGCTGTCGGCACTCTGACCTCCCAGGCTTTCACTGTGCAGAATGACTATATCCACCTGAAGATGGGCGGTGGCAGCACGATGACAGCGGAGGTGCTGGTAGACGGCCAGGTCGTCGCCGAATACCAGCAGCCAGACAATAGCTGGGCACTGACCTGGGGCACCATCGACGTCAGCCAATACCGGGGCCAGAGCGCTCAGTTGCGCTTCGTTGACGACAACACCGGCGCCTGGGGCTTTTTCCTGGCCGACCAGATTCTGTTCTCTGATGACGCACAAACGCAGCAGCAAGCAACCACGGCGGAGACGGCCGTCAACCTGAAGGTGAATGGCGAGGTCGTCCGCAGTGCCACCGGCAAGAACTCGGGAGGCCTGGACTGGGTTGCCTGGGATGTCGCTGACCTGATCGGCCAGGACGCCGTAATCGAAATCGTAGACATGAGCCGCGATGGCTGGGGTCATATCCTGGTCGATGACATCCGTTTCACCCAGCAACCCGCTTTGGACGCACCGGGCCGGGCCGACTGGGTGGACTGGGGCAAGGATTTCTACGCCGGCATCACCTTCTTCGACTACCCAGGCTCAGCGCCAGCCTGGCTCGCCTGGAGCAACAACTGGCAGTATGCCGGCGACATCCCGACCGGGACCTTCCGCGGCGCCCAATCCCTGGTGCGCACCATCGGGCTGACCGATACCGGCTCTGGACTGGCGTTGACCCAGCAGCCGGTGGGCATCAACAGCCAGCGGCTGGACAGCGAGCCTTACAGGTGGCCAGCGGCGGTAATGCTGAACAGTGAAAGCGTTGCCTTCAATCACCAGTTCGAGGCCGGCTCGTTACTCGACATTGAACTGGTGCTCGAACCCCGGGGCGCGGACGAGGCCGGGTTGAATATCCAGTTCAACGCCGAACACCGGGTCGAAATCGTCTACGACCGGGAAGCGCAAACCCTGGCTTTAGACCGGACTGAGAGCGGCGCCGTCGACTTCAATGACGCCTTCCCCGGTGTTCACGCCGCACCCGTGACGCTGGATGAGGCTGGCCGACTGACGGTGCGTCTGATCCTGGACTGGTCGATGCTGGAAGTTCTGGCCCAGAACGGCCAGGTTGCCCTCACCGATCGTCTATTCCCGACGCTGGACAACCCGATCCGCATCGACGCCTTTGCGCGCAATGGCGATGCCGTCGTGCATGCGTTGAAGGTCCGCCGCCTGGAGTCGATCTGGGCAGATTGACCGCCGACCACGCCCGGAGGTGCTTCCACTGGCCTCCGGTTTTCAACTGCTCATCAGGACACCTATAGGCAAAGACACTCTCTGGAATTTCACCAGCAAGGCAGAGGAAGACGTATGGCTAAAAGATTATCCGCTATGATTTGACATTGATTTAACCACCTATCAATATGAGCGAATGAATATAAACCTTACCCAACAGACAGCTCGAATTATCATCATCCCATAGGAATGGTGGGTATCTTGATGCGTCTGTAACTTGTCAAACCCGCCCAAGAGGCGGGTTTTCTGTTTCTGCCTCATGGGGTTCGTCTTATTTGATGGAGGTAGAATGAAGAAAATCGCTGTTTTCGGTAAGCCCGGC